>PWHU01000051.1 GCA_003555395.1 Thermoplasmata archaeon | reverse complement strand
TGGTCCACTACAACAACGTTACCTTTTTAGTGGAAACGCCCCTTTTAACGTTTTCCGATATACTGCCCTCGATCACTTTTCCTAATGGTCCTCTCTCAGGCTCGTGAATTATGATGTGATCGACGTTTAAATTTTCGAATTCTTCTATTATCTCATCAGCCACGTTTTCTCCTTTCCTGAGATGTACTTCGGATGGTATATCAAAGATCTCCAAAAGTTCTATAATATCCTGTGCGTATTTATCGGCTTGTTCCTTCTTTTCATCCTGCACTGACTCTAGGAAATCCTTCTTGCTTTCTACTCCTATGTTCGCGTCGACCATCTCAGGAGGCGCCTTCTGTTCGATAGCCTTCAAGACTATTATCTTCTCGGGTTTTTCCTGTAAGATTATCTGTCTGATAGCCTCTAGGGATTCTTTAGAGTAATTTTTTCTGTAGCTCGCTATCATCAGTGTTTTGACGGCCTCAGTTCTCTCTTCGTCTTTTCTTTTCATAACTTTTTTACCGGTATCAGTGATCCTTTTATTTACCCGCTCTACATCGTCCTTATTTTTCTTTTTTTTAGGATCCATGAGGGATCGTTACCTCCCATCTTTTTGGGGGATGGCGTTCATCGTATGTTGTAAAACTACAATCTATTATAAATTTTTATGTACATTTATGAGGATTATCGGTTTTATGAGGTTTTGATGGGAGGATTAAAATATCTCCTTTGTCCTGATATGTATTGTCCGGCTGCGAAGACCATGGCGAGCTTCCCAGCGCTGTGACCCATGATGCAAGAGCCGGATACGGCTCTGCAGGGTCCCCCTGTGAGGTGGATGTGAATTCCGTAGATGATCAGGGAACAACCCCAGAGCTGGACAATCCCCTGGTCAGAGTCAGGGAGGGGAGTTGGACGCACCTGACGATGAACCCGCCCGTTACGGCCGGGGGACACCACTCTAAGATTATTGCTGGTAAGGATAGAAGATCAGAAAAGAGATAAGGTCCTATGAAGGAGAAAAACAAAACCTTAAGATGTCCAAAATGCGGCAGTCGGAATATATTTCCAGAAGCGGCTTTCATCACAGGCTACAAGTATCACTGTGAAGATTGTGACTATGTAGGATCATTGATACTGGAAGAATATACTGAAGAAGATTAGAAAAAAATCTTTTTCAAGCGTACATCACTTCTCTCTTTATCTCTCTCTCGACTGAATCATCTAGCACCTTTTCGATAGCATCGATGAAGTCTCTTTTGTCTATTTTTTCTTTATCTTTCCTTATGGAAAACATGCCAGCCTCAGTACATATTGCCCTGATATCAGCACCGCTAGCTTCTTCCGTCTTTTCCGCTAAAAAGGATAGGTCGATATCCTCGTCAATACCCATGTTATCCATATGGATCTTGAAGATGGCCTTTCTTCCTTCGAAGTTTGGAGTCGGCGTTTCGATTATCCTGTCGAATCTACCGGGTCTTAAAAGAGCTCTATCCAAAAGTTTAGGTCGATTAGTAGCTCCGATTATCTTAACCTCGCCCAAAGGATCGAAACCGTCGAGCTCGGAAAGGAGCTGCATCAAGGTTCTCTGCACCTCTCTATCACCCGAGGTGGCACGATCCTGTCTACTAGTTGCTACGGAATCTAATTCATCTATGAATATGATAGAAGGTGATTTTTCCCTAGCCATCTGGAAAAGCTCTCTGACCATCCTAGCTCCCTCACCGATGTATTTTTGAACCAATTCTGACCCAACGAGTTTTATGAACGTGGCGTTGGTGGAATTAGCTACGGCTTTAGCAATCATAGTTTTGCCCGTACCGGGAGGTCCCACAAGGAGAACGGCCTTAGGAGGTTCTATGCCTCGTTTCTCAAATTTTTCTGGATTCCGCAAAGGATCCTCCACAGTTTCTTTCACTTCTTGTATTTGATCTCCGAGTCCACCGATGTCGTCGTATGTGATCTCTGGTTGATCTAAAAGTTCCGCACCCATTATATTCGGGTCTACAGGAGGAGGTAGTATTCTGACGACTGACAAGGTCTGCTTGTTCAAAGCTACCCTCGTTCCCGGCTTCAGCTCGTTTCCAGGAAGAAAATCTGCCACATTGACTATAAAATCCGGTCCGGTCGAACTCTCTATCACAGCTTTATCATTCGGTAGAAGTTCTTTTACCAATCCCACCAAAAGAGGGGGTTTTTTCAACCGGTTGAGTTCCTTTTTGAGTTCCTGTGTTTCCCTCTTGAGCTTTTCTAACTCATTTCTTACAAAATCTCTCCTCTCCGAAGGTTCGTATTCCTTAGATAGTCTCTCATGCTTCTTCTGAAGTTCCTCTATCCTTTGAGTTAGCTCCTTCGAGGTTCCTCCTATCTCTTCTTCTTCCAAACGACCACCGTCTATTTATTTAATTTACTCTTTCGCTGAGTTATAAAGATTGTGGTAACTCACTGAAGAGCCTAAAGAACAGCGGATAAATTCTACGCATCCAGAAAAGAACTCAGGCGTTTTACAGCATGATGTTTATCCTTCTCCGGTACATCGGCCTTAGTTATATCGCTTTCCAAAATTTTTATTGTCGCATCGTAGACTTCTTTGTCTACAGGGTAAGGAGTGCCGTCTTTTCCTCCATGCGCGAAGCTATATTTTACAGGGTCTTCCCAGCTCGCTTCACTGCCAAAGATGAGATCGGAGACGAGAGCTAACGCTCTTATCTTTTTAGGGCCTATGCCTTTTAGAGCGATCAGTTCCTCATAGTTTTCCGGTTGTATCTCGTAAGCTCTTTTCAGTACCTTCCACTCCTTATCTGAAAGGTCAATGTCTAGAACGGGATGATGCGAAGGCATCTTTAATTGTTTTACTCTCTTCGCTTCATCGAAGTCGGTCAAGGTGGTTTGTCCTTTCTGATCTAGATACTTCTTTAGGTGATCGGGATCGTCGTTCAGTAAATCAACGCTGGTCTTTCTAGCCTCTTCGCTCTTTACCGAAGTCATATTTAGAACTTCGTCTTCTTTTCTATCGCAGCAGACTCCCTCGTGAGGTTCTTCGACGAAATCTTCTACCCCTTCTGAAAGCCAATGATATCTTCTAGCATAACCGATATCTTCCTTCATGCCCTGCTGAACCACCGCCCAATCTCCTTTTTCTGTAACTATGAAACAGTGATGGTAGAGCTGATAGTCATCTTGGACGCATGAATTGTCCACCTTAGCGGAAAGCTTAGAGTTGTTTATCAACTCGTTCACGTTAGAAGGTTTGATAGAATAGATATTCTCCAGTTCTCTGATCTCATCAGGAGTTTTTCTGCTTGTCCTTCCTTTGCCTCCCAACACCGCTATACCGTGTTCTTGAGCGTCAACCCCCTCTTTCAGAGCTCCACATGTGGTCGTTGTTGTACCGCTGGAGTGCCAATCGAATCCAATGGTGCATGCTAGAGCTTGAAACCAGTGCGGGTCCGTTATCCTTCTCAAGAATTCCTCTCTACCGTATTCCTCTATTATCACTTCAGTTATACCCCTGCTGAGCCTCACCATCCTTTCGAATAACCATCTAGGAGCGCTTCCTCCGTGTAACGGAAGATCGGCCCTGCCTCTCTTTTTCATGTGAAATAAAATAGTTCAGTGGTGAGGTATAATGTTTATGGATTTAGGATCGGTCTTTTAGCGGATTCTAACTCACCGCTCATCAGAGATAAGCGGACCCTCGGGGATTCGAACCCCGGTCCTCGGCTCCGAAAGCCGAAAGGATATCCTGACTACCCTAAGGGCCCTGAACGAGCGATAGCGACTGAAGGACCTTAGGGGCGGTTGGAACCTTTGTTCCAATACTACCCTAAGGGCCCATAGTGAACGCTAGTAGGGGTGGAAAAAAGGGTGAACTCATTATTATCATTTGTCCTTGATGAAGTCAAAGGAAAAGGAGTCGGCACCAGTAATTCAATGGAGGATCTCGATCAACACTATACCTAACATTATGCCGGAAAGGATACCTCCTATAGCATAGTGCCCTTTCATCCTTTTATGTGCATCAGGGATAAGCTCGTCGAAAACAATGTAGAGCATCGCACCGCCGGCGAATCCGAGTCCTATCGAGAGAGCTAGGTCCGAAACCCCTCCTAGTGCTCCTCCAAGAAAAGCTCCGATGCCCATAGGAACACCAGCGAGAGCGGTGGTGATCAACACTTTATGACTCTTAACCTTTCCCACACACATGGCGGCACCCACGGCCATCCCCTCTGGAAAATTATGGATCGCCATCAGAACTGCCAGAGCTAATCCCACTTCATAGCTGACCATGAATCCGGCACCTATCGCTACCCCCTCTGGAAGATTGTGCATCGCTATCCCTACGCTCAGAAGAAGACCCGTCTTTATGGATTTAGCTCTCTCTTCGTCTCCATCGCATACGAAAGAGAAATGCCTGTGAGGGAATTTGAGGTCTATGAAACCTATTATGACAACGCCCATCAGGAGTCCTATTATAGCGGTAACCAAAGATCCTTCCTCTATAGATTCAGGGATGAGTTCTATAAATGTTATAGCGACCATCACTCCTGCAGAAAAACCCAGGAGTATACTCAACACTCTATCGTCGATCTTTCTTACTCCCACAACCGATAAACCTCCTGCCGTAGTGCCCAAAACTCCACTCAGCAGTCCGATCAATGTGACGGTGATAAGATAATTCATCGTTTCGTCGTTGTTTAGGAACACCTAAAATATAAACATTTTCCTTCGTCCGGGCTTATCTTACCATCACTTTAAATATCACATCCCAGCCTTTCTTGACTAAAGAGGTATAAGAGTGCAGTTAAAAACTGAATTAAGTACGATCATGGTGTTAGTGATCCTGCTTTTGTCAGCTTCATTACTGAGCGGATGTACAACCGATGAACGGGAGGGCGTAGTCGGCATCCCAGCGGGTGAAGACGCGGACGGGGATTTTTACAGCGAGGAGAATCGTGCCGAGATATTCGTACCGATTTTGAACACCTACGACGAGCCGAAGGAGATAGTTGTTAGGTTTAAAGTGATAACCGCCGAGCAAAATCACCATTCCGAATTGAAAAGGATAAGACTGCCTGAAAATTCTCAAGAAGTTTATTCTCAGGAGATATATGTTCCGGAAGGAGAGGTGGGGGAATTTTTCGATGCCGAGATAATAGTCGCTGAGGATGAAGTGGGTATAGTGGAGGTAAGAGGTGAACAGGTCGATGACCATGCTCTGATAAACGCCACCGTGGCGAATACAAACTTCGACTCGAAAGAAGTTACGTTGAGTTTCGAAGCCATAACTGGAGATGGAAACATAGAATCGAAAACTATGCAGGTGACACTACCCGAAAATTCCATGGAAGATCACTCCCAGAAGATACCTCTCGACCGAGGGCTTGAGGACTATCATGTTGAAATAGTAGAATAAAAAGATAGCCCCGGGCGGATTCGAACCGCCGTCGCCAGGTCCAGAACCTCACATGATTGACCTCTACACCACGGGGCTAGTGAGTAAAGCTAAATTTTGAAATACCGTGGATTACCGATAAAAGAACTTATTTAAAATATTATCCCTTCATCTTCTCGAAGTTTTTTTATATGATGTATCGTATGGATAACACGGTTAAAAAACCATGGAAAACAAAGAGATCATCTTGATAGCGATATTAGCTTCGATAAGCTCTTTCATTACATGGTACGTCCTGATGTCATCCAATCCTGATGATCCTGTTTTAGGCTCGTATTACAGCATATTCCTGTTCCCGCCGTTGTTCTGTTTACTGTTTCTTTTTCTGAGGAAGATGATAAAAGCCTAATCTAGCTTGTATCGGTAAAGGTAGTACTTATCTTCTTCATCTATCTTCTCGAAACCTTCTTCTTCCATCAATTCCATCACCGCTTGGTTGTCTTTCGGTATCCTGCTGGTTATATCTTCACCGGCGTTATCGACCGCATGTCTCAAGAGCATCCTTCCTATACCCATCCTTCTGTGATTTTGAAGGACTCCTATATGATCGATCTGAAGGCCGTCTCTATCCACGGTGAGGATCGCACCAACGGGTTTATCTCCCTTCCATGCAACTGCAGAACAATCTTCCATCACGTCTTTGAATGATTCCTTTATGCTCTTTTGTATATCCCAATGGACATCTGGATCGGTAAATATAGAATGGAATAGGTCGGCTATCTTGTCTCGATCGACCGAATCTATAGGTTCTATTTCAATATTCATCATGCCTATATCACTTTTAGAACTTAAAAGTTTTTGCACAAATATGATTTCAATTTTCTAATGGTAGACATGCAAGATTTTTGTACTACCTCTTTCTTTCACTTAACCGATGGAACTATCAGAATTCGATTACGAGCTTGACGAAGATCTGATCGCCCAGAGACCCGTAAGGCCGAGACACGAGTCTAAACTCTTTTTCCTCGGTAGAGATGAAAAAAAGCACATGGTATTCAAGGAGATACCTTCTTTATTGAAGGAAGGTGATCTGCTGATCAAAAACAGATCTAAGGTGATGCCGGCAAAATTGAAAGGACGAAAAGACACGGGAGGCAGGATAGAGGTCTTATTTAATCGGCCTGTAGAGGAAGGATGGGAGTGCCTCATAAAAGGAAATAACATACGGACGGGAAGATCGGTTGTTATTCAAGGTAAAGAGTTCGAGATAATCGGCGATAAAGACGAAGGTTTGTTCGTTCTAGATATCGCTCATGAAGAAGCCGTTGAGTTGATGGAAAGCCACGGAAAGATGCCTACACCGCCCTACATTAAAAAGGAGATCGAAGCCGATGAAGAGTATCAGACTGTATATGCGGAAAAAGAAGGTTCTGTTGCCGCTCCAACCGCTGGTTTCCATTTCACTGAAGAACTGCTCGAAAATATCAAAAGTAAAGGAGTCGAGATACATGATATAACTCTTCACGTCGGACCAGGAACGTTCTTACCGGTAAATGAAGAGATAGTCGAAGAACACGAGATGGGAGAAGAATACTTTGAAGTCGGAGAAAAAACTGCTAGGGCTATAAACGAAGCTAATCAGGAAGGTAGAAGGGTTATCTTAGTCGGAACCACCACCGTGAGAGCGGTTGAGAGCGCCGCTAGAGACGGAAAGGTGTATTCTAAAAAGGGATGGACCGATCTTTTCATCTATCCGGGGTACGAATTTCAATCCGGTATGGATATCCTTCTAACAAATTTTCATCTTCCTAGATCCACGCTCATAATGCTGGTCAGCGCCTTTGCCGGAAGAGAAAGGATCTTAGCAGCCTACGAAGAGGCGGTGGAGAGAGGATATAGATTTTACAGTTTTGGAGATGCCATGATGATAGAGGGGAGATGATGTTCGATTTTGAGATATTGAGTGAGGACAAAAAGGCTAGAGAGGCATGTATGATCGTAGATGATAAGGAAGTGAAAACACCTCTATTCATGCCAGTAGCCACCAGAGGCGTAGTAAAAACACTGATAGCTGAAGACTTGGATAGGTTAGAAGTTCAAGCCATCATATCCAATATGTACCATCTTCTGCTCAAGCCCGGTATAGGTACGATAGAGGATGCTGGAGGTCTACACAGATTCATGAATTGGGACGGTCTGTTATTTACAGACAGCGGAGGTTTCCAGATGATCAGAAGCGATTTTGAAAATAAGGTGAACTCCAACGGCGTTACTTTCAATACAGATAGGGACGATACAACCTACGAGATCACTCCAGAACTATGTATCAAAATGCAGAGACGTATAGGGTCCGACGTGGCGATGTGTTTGGATTATTGTCCTCCTTATCCGAGCGATAGGGGTGAAATAGAAAAATCTGTTATAAGAACCAGGGATTGGGCGAAGCGCTGTAAAGAGGAAGGGGACGATATATCTATCTTTGGCATCTCGCAGGGCGGAACCATTCCTGAATTGAGAGAGGAAAGCTGTAAGGATATAGCCGACCTTGGCTTCCAGGGTAACGCTATCGGCGGATTATCCATAGGTGAACCTACAGATGAGATGTACAAAAACGTCGAGATATCTACTAAAGTATTTCCTGAAGAGGCACCTAGATATTTTATGGGGTTAGGATCGCCGATAGATATACTCGAATGTGTAGATAGAGGTGTTGATCTTTTCGATAGTGCTTATCCCACCAGGAACGCTAGACACAGGACACTCTTTACTAGAAACGGTAAAATCAGGATAGATAGAAGGAAATTTAAGAAAGAAAACGGTCCGCTAGACGAAGAATGTGAATGCCCTACCTGTAAAAATTATACCCGGGCATATATACACCATCTATGCAAAGCCGAAGAGATGAGCTGGATGCGTCTTGCGTCTATACATAATATCAAGTTCATGATGGATCTGATGGAGGATGGCAGAAAGGCGATAAGAGAGAAAAGGTTTGTTGAATTCAAAGAAGAGTTCAAAAGAAAATATAAAAATTGTTAGGCAAGCAAAAACCTTAAAACTCTGTTGAATCTCACTCTTCTCAATGACACTTCAGTGGATAGGATTCTTGGTCGCTATAGTCGTCATCGTCATCGGTGCCAATTATAACTTAACACTGGCACTTTTCTCAGGTTCGATCATATTGGGCCTTTTCACCTTACCACCATTGGAAATTCTGAATCAATTTTATGTGACCATCACCACGGCGAACACGATCTTTTTGATTTTTGCCTTAGGGATGATCCCCATGATCGGCGGCATCCTTAAAGTGAGTGGAAGGCTGGAGGACATAATAAACAACCTCCGTATAGGGAAAAGGCCATTTTTGGGTGCGACTCCCGCCTTTATAGGCCTTCTGCCCATTCCCGGAGGCGCTTTATTTTCGGCTCCACTCATAGATAAAGCCGGAGAGGGCCTCGCCGGCCACATCAAGGCTGGGATCAACGTCTGGTTCAGGCATGTGATCTATTTTATTTATCCTATATCTTATGCGATAATAGTGGCCGCCGACGCTGCAAAACTGTCCGTCTTCCGTATAATAGCCTTTCAAACACCGTTCTTCATCTTTACGATAGCCTTGGGTTATTTCTTCCTCTTGCGGAAAGATAAAGGTAAGATGAAGTACGATTCCGATATAGACATCAATTCTTTGATACCACCTATGGCTGTACTTCTCACTGCACCGGTAGTTTGGGCAGTGTTGAGCTACGGAGTCGGGATCGCAGAGCATTTGGAAAACGTTTTCGTTATGATAGCCGTGTCACTGAGTCTGATATTGGCTATAATTTTGATAGAGGATTCTAAAAAGGATACGCTGAAAGAAGCCGCTGAAGAGATGAAACCATGGAATTTCATGATTTTGGTCTTCGCTCTCTACTTCTTCATCAACATTTTCCATTCTTCCGGTATCGAAGGCATGATCGCAGCGCTAAAGGTTCCGGGACCAGTGCTTTTGGTAGTGATCGGATTTCTTCTAGGTTTCGGTACGGGAAGGATCATTGTGCCGGCTTCCATTTTAGCCCCTATATACATAGCTACGGCGGGTTCTTTCTCCTTATGGGCCTTTCAGGCTATGTACGTTTCCATATTCGCGGGTTATATCGTTACGCCGGTACATCCCTGCATAAGCATATCTTTAGAATATTTTGACGGAAATATGAGTAAATTCTTGAAGTTGATGGTACCTATGTTAGCGATTTCAGTCGGAACTGCAGCGATCCTATATCTCTTGTTCGGTTGATAGAACCGAAATATCTAAAAGTCAAACACACATCTTTATACGATGAATAGATTAGATATCGTTGAGATCGAGAAGATCGAGAGGGAAACTCCCACAGTAAAGAGTCTGTTTTTTGATTGGGGTGAGGAGTTTGAACCAGGCCAGTTCGTGATGACCTGGATCCCCGGGGTAGACGAAGTTCCCATGGCTATCGCGAGGAAAGGATACGATTTCATCACAGTAAAGAAAAGAGGCGAGGCTACAGAAGCGCTTCATGAGATGGAGACCGGCGATAAGATAGGGGTCAGAGGACCCTTTGGAAATTCTTATCGTTTGGAAGCAGATCCGATATTGATGGTGACCGGCGGTTGTGGAGGAGCTTCTCTGATACAGGCGGTGTACGAAGCGGAGAAAAAGGATAAGCGGATCATCTGCTGTCTAGGGGCTCGAACTGAGGAAGAACTGCTTTTCAGACAAAAACTTTACGAAAAGACGGATCTCAAGGTGGCTACAGACGACGGCAGTGCAGGAAGAAAAGGTTTTGTGACGGAGCTTGCTTTAGAAATCATCGAGAACGAGAAGGTCGGCTCGATCCTCACTTGCGGACCTGAGATCATGATGAAGAAGGTCGTGGAAATAGCAAGAGAGAAGAAGATACCCGTGCAGGCGTCTTTGGAACGCTATATGAAATGTGGGATAGGTATATGTGATTCATGTACTATCGATGGAAAACAAGTTTGCAGAGACGGCCCTATCTTCAGCGGAAAAGAACTGGAGATGATGGATGAGTTCGGTAGATACGAGAGGACTAAAGACGGCAGACTGAAAGAGATCTGAGGTGAAAACACCAACTTTTATTAACGGGTTCATACTCATGACCTCTGGTAAGTATCTCCAAGCGGGGGTACCCGAGCATGGCCAAAGGGGCAAGGCTTAGGACCTTGTTGCGTAGGCATCCGAGGGTTCAAATCCCTTCCCCCGCATTTTTTACTCGCTGAGCGCAGCGAAGGGAGGAAAAAATCGAAGGAACACATCGTGTTCCTGAAGATTGCGAGGGCTGTGCCCGAGCAAAAGACGGTAGGACTTTTTTTAAAAAAATGCATCAAAAAGATGTAGGGCTTTCTAGGAAAGCCCTTAAACAAGGGAATTTACGATAACATTGACTTTTGTATCTCTTTTTGTCTTTCGGTAAGAAGAAAATCAAAAAAAGAAAAAAGAGGTTTTACTGCTCATCCAAATGTACATCCCTCTGCGGATAAGGCATCTCTAGACCCGCCTCATCGTAAGCTTCTTTCAACGCTTTCTGCAAGTCGAAGTACGTGTTCCAGTAGTCTTCTGACTTGACCCATGGTCGAACGGCCAGGATGATGGCCGAATCCCCCATGGATTTGACCTTCGTTTTGGGTTCTGGATCGTCCAACACGTTGGGATGGCTCTTGATGACCTTCATGGAAGTCTCCAGCGCTAGGTCGAGGTCGTCGTCGTAACTCACTCCAGTTTCGATGTCGATCCTCCTGTTCTTGTTCCTTGTATAGTTAATTATGTTATTGCCCCATACGCTCTTGTTCGGTATTATTACGCGCTTGTTGTCGTTGGTATCCATCTCGGTCAGACTTATGCCTACATGCTTTATGTTCCCCTCTTCACCATTA
>PWHU01000082.1 GCA_003555395.1 Thermoplasmata archaeon | reverse complement strand
TTAATATGCCCGAGATCATAGAGGATCCAGAGAACATCGATCGTCCTGTCCTGGTAAAGTATCACGGCGCCAAGGGAGGAAGAGGCTTTTTCATAGCAAAGGATTACAGCGAGTTCAAGATGGGTATCGATCACGATCAAGAGTATCATATACAGGAATACGCAACCGGTACGCGCTATTATCTTCACTACTTCTTTTCGCCCATAAAGGAAGAAGGGTACCAGATAGATAGAGGCGTGCTCGAGATGCTCTCTATAGACAGAAGAGACGAGAGCAATATAGACGAATCTTACAAACTAGGTTCTCAAGAGGAACTAAAAAAGATGAGGATATTTCCTTCTTTTGTTGTAACGGGAAACATCCCTGTAGTTATAAGAGAGAGTTTATTACCCAAGGTGTTTGAGATGGGTGAAAAAGTTGTTGATAGGTCTTACGAACTCTTTGGAGGTCTTTACGGCACTTTCTGTCTTGAAACTATAGTAACGGAAGAATTGGATTTTAAAGTATTCGAGATATCTTCCCGTATCGTTGCCGGTACGAATCCCTTTATATCAGGTTCACCTTATTCAGACCTGATGGAGGAGAACCTTTCAACTGGGCGGAGGATAGCCCAGGAGATCGACCACGCTCGAAATGAGGATAAATTAGATAAAATACTCACGTGATAGCCATGTTGACACTGGTTTTAGCGGACTGCGAGATGAAGATAAGCCCGGAAGCTATGAGAACTGATAAAACGAAACCCCCTATGGTACACTTTCCACTACTTTTGACACAGGATTCACAGCTTGCGCAGGAAAGGGAATTGAGAACCATAGTACACACGAGAGATGATAGAATATTCCAGTTTGAATCCGACGCAAAGATCCCGGACGATCCGGAAAAGTTCAAGAAGTTGATGCTCAGAGCGGCACAGGGAGATTCATTTCCTGGTATCCATGTTCTAAAAAAAGATATCATGGAAGTTTTGGAAGAGCAGGTAGGTAAGAAGATCGTTATGAGTCCGAAAGGCGAAAAGAAGGATCCCACGGAGATCATGTCTCGAACCGAAGACTATGTAGTGGTTATCGGAGGATTCAGCCAAGGTGATTTTCTATCTCCAGTTTACGAATGGGCTGAAGAGAAGATGTCAATCGCTGAGAGAGAGATGAAACCCTGGTCCGTGACGGCGGAAATTTTAGTTGGCTACCGGTACTGTTCACTTGAATAATTTAGCTACATTCTTATCATAAGGTGCGCCCATAGTTTTGGAAACAGGCTCACATTTAGTTCTGGTCAAAAATGCGATAGGTGAATGATCCGTTTCAGAAAAGGATTCCCAATTAGCCATACCTTTAGCTATTATAAGATCGGCATCTTCTAATTTTGTTTTCACTTCTTGTGACAACTTATCAAAGTCAACTCCTACCGCGTAACCTCCAGTGGTTTTCAGCTCATCAGCTATCTTGTCTATATCGTACTTCAGGGCGTCCTCTATGGTAGCGTCAGTCAAAATCGGTTCACCTTTAACTACAACGGTCAGATGAACGTCGTATCCCTTTATCTTTTTCAACAATAGAGTGTCGAAGACGATCTCACCGGCGTTGTCAGTGAAGAAGATCACGTTCTCCGCCTTTTCCAGCAAATTTTCTATCTCGTCGGTGTCGTCGTATCCTAAACCTTCATCCATCAGATTGTCGAACTCTTCGAGTAGATAGTCCGCGGATATGATATCGTCTCTGTATCCAAAATCGAGGACGTTGCCCACTATAGAAAGCAACACGAAGTCTCTAAAAGATCCGTTCTTTAACATATCCTCTGATTTTTTCAACAGATACTCGGCGTTCTCGTTGCTCTTCTCCTTCATCTTTAAGTAAGGGTCTGAAGTTCCGAGTATATCGTAGACTCTTTTGTGTACTTCTGTTGCTACTTCTGCTGAAACGGCTCCCTCTTCAAAAAGTTCGTCCAGCATGGTAAGAACTTCTTCGACGACCTCCCTCTCTTTATCCTCGTCCACTGCCCGAGCTTCGAAAAGACATCTTTTCAAAAGGCACGGAACGCACTCAGGATGGATCTCCACTTATAATTCACCGCTCGATAATTTTTCGTTGATCTGCTCTTTGTTCAGATGACCTTCTACCGTTATATCTATGTCCTCTTCCTCCAGGTCATCAAGAGCGGCTATACTTTTCTTTATGCTGACAGCTAGCCTAACACCCAAAGGGCAGAAAGGGCTGGTCGGTGTAAAAGTCAGACTAACGCTATCCTCTCCCACCTCAAGGTCCGAAATCAATCCCATGTCGTAAACGCTGGTCCCCGTTTCCGGGTCTATGACTTGTTCCAATCTTTCTATGACTTCTTCTTTTTCCGGCATATTACCTCACCTTTCGTTATTTTCCTGATTTTGTAAGAAAGGATGCCATATATAAAAGGAAGGGATACATCATCAAAAAAGTAACTACCGAAGTTTTTATTAAAAAGATTGGAATTCCCAACACATGGACGATTCAACGGATGTTCAAAGTAGGCAGGTAGAGCACCGCTTCAAGATAACCCGTGTCGGCGTAACAAATGTCAAAAAACCAATCGTGGTGGATCGGCCTACAGGGAAAAGAACGTTGAACGCCATCATCGACGTTTACGTAGACTTACCCTCCGACCAGAAAGGTTCGCACATGTCAAGGAACGTCGAGGTCACCAGTGATCTCGTGGATAAAACTGTCAGAGAACCCGTGGAAGGTCTAGAAAATCTCGCAGCCACCATGTGTAAGCGCCTTTTAAAAAGGCACGAATACGCATCCTATTCAGAAGTTGACATCCGGTCGGATTATTTTTTGGAAAAAACATCACCTAAAGGTAAAAGCAGTTTAGAGAACTATCAGATAAGAGCTAAAGCCGAAGGCTACAGGGACCGAGAGATCAACAAGTACATAGGGGTCACAGTTATAGGATTAACAACGTGCCCTTGTGCCATGGAGGGCGTGAGAGAAAAACTCAGGAAGAGATATCCCGACATCGCAGAGGAATTGAACGAGATCCCAGTTATCACTCACAACCAGCGTAACAAGACGACCCTCATGATGGAGGTACCGCCGGAAAGGGAGGTAGAAGTCAACGACCTTATCGAGATAGTAGAAAATTCTCTTTCTTCTTCCACCCATGAGATATTGAAAAGAGAGGATGAGGCGGAGGTAGTTATACGGGCACACGAAAATCCCAAGTTCGTCGAAGACGTGGTGAGAGACATCCTGTCCAACATATTGGAAAAGTACGAAGATTTTCCAGATAAAACTCATATGGAAGTGAAAAGTGAGAGCGAGGAATCCATCCATAAACACAACGCTATGGCTGAAAGGGTCACCACGTTCGGAAAGTTGAGAGAGTGAATCACTTCTCGGCTCTCAATTCGTATATTCCTCCGGATTCTACTCTTCTATCTCCCGTAGAATTCATGATCTCTTCTAATTTCTCCTTCAAGGATTCTTTGATCCGATCAGATTCCAGTTTTTCTATATTTTTCTTTATAAGGTCTTCGTGTTCTTTAAGAAGATCAGGCGGCCACGGAACCGGCTCCAACAATGAAATGATATCTATGTTTTCAAAACCTAAGGCTGACAATTCATCCTTCAATACATCGGGCGGATACTCTACTAGATGTCCTTCACCCAGAAGCTCATAAACAGCGTTCTCCAATCTCCAGAGTTCAACTTGTGACTTGTCCAAAAAAGCGGGAGACCTTTCTTCGTCGAAAGGATAATAATCGATGATCACCAACATACCATGATCTTTGAGAAGCCTTTCAAATTCGCGGAAGACCGATGTCAAGATCAAATATCTGTTTGTCGAAAGAGCACTCACCAAAAAATTGCAGATTATATAATCAAAAACTTCTGACTTTAGCGCGTTCAGATCTGACAAATTCGCTCTAATAAACTGAGTGTTTTCAGTTTGATCTCGGCAATCGTGTAAATACTCACTATTTATATCTATAGATATTGCATCACATCCTTTTTTTTCAATATATTTCGTCATACCACAGGCTCCTGTGCCAGCGTCTAATACCTTTTTACCTTCTAGGTCAAGATCTTTTAGTTTATCCATAAAAAGTGCAGAAATTAAAACGTTATTTTAAGTCATCGATTTTCTATGAAAATCCTCTCTTTTAAACCATAATCCTTATATCATAAACCTCTTATTTGTGTGCGAGTTACAAGTCTAAACTCAAGGGGATTATCATGTTAAACGCTGAGATAAACTCTAACGTGTTAAAAGAACTGGTCGAGATAGTAGGCACCATAGTCGACGAGGTGAAGATAAACCTAAGCGAGGACGGTCTGAATCTGAAAGCCGTAGATCCCGCTCATGTGGCCATGGTTGATTTAAATTTGAATAAGGATGCTTTCGAGAGCTACGAGGCCGATGAAACCGAGTTGGGCATCAACCTCAAAAAGATAGAGCAATTTTTAAAATTGTCCGGTGCCGGAGATATAATAAGGATGGAACACGACGAGGAAGAAAACCGACTTGTGATGGAAGTCAACAACATAACCCAGAAGATGGCTCTTTTGGATACCGCCGGGATGACCGATCCGAACGTTCCCAGCTTGGACCTGCCGTTGAGCCTAAAGGTCAAAGGCAAACATGTTCTGAACGGTGTCAAAGCTTCTGAAAACATCTCAGACCATATTTCGATAACCGCTAATCCCGACGGATTCGAGATATTTTCAGAGGAAGACGAAGACATGGTAAGGCTCTCGCTGGGCAAAGATGAGCTGGAAGAGATCGATGCTAACGAAGAGGTGAGATCCCTTTTCGCTCTTGATTACTTCTCCAGCATGGTCAAGTGCGTCTCTTCGGATACGATCCTAGATATAGAGCTCGGAGCGGATTATCCCATAAAGATCCAGTTCACCTTCGCGGATGGGAATGGAGACGTGCGTTATCTGCTTGCGCCTAGAATAGAGAGCACTTGAATCCAATTTAGACGTTTTATACTAACGGATAAACGGCGCAAATTAAATATACCCTTTCGATAATA
Organism: Thermoplasmata archaeon; assembly: GCA_003555395.1. Taxonomy (GTDB): domain Archaea; phylum Thermoplasmatota; class Thermoplasmata; order Halarchaeoplasmatales; family Halarchaeoplasmataceae; genus Natronoplasma. The sequence continues at coordinate 6,300 of PWHU01000082.1, read as the reverse complement.
CTCATTCTAATGACCGCAGGGATCGTGTTGATAGCAGTAGGTATAATATTGTTCATCGTAGAAGCAACAGAGCCAGGTTTCTTCATAGCGATACCAGCAGGGGTCTTGATAACGTTAGGATTCATAACTCTAGCCTTTCCGGAATTGTTGTTCACTATATGGACGCCGCTCATAGTAGCTCTTGTGGTCATCCCTATGATGTTCTTATCTATGAGATACTACCAATATATATCTCCGCCCTCAAAACCTACCACTACAATGACCACCTCTTTGGAGGGGAAAACCGGAGTGGTCACCAAAGAAATAGATCCCGATAACATATCCGGTAAAGTAAAAATCGGTGATGAGATCGGCGGTGGTTGGAGTGCGACCGCCGATGAAAAAATCGAAGAGGGCGAAAGAGTACGGATCAAAAAATCTAAGGGAGTACATGTGGTCGTTGAAAGACTGGACAAGAAATAATCATGGACTTGGATTTGATTTGCAAGAATAGGAGGAATAAGATGTTAGGAAATATAGAATGGTCGGCTGAGCAGGAAGCAGGAGGAAAGATAGAATGATAGCATGGATAATCCTTTTGGTGATAATAGTTATAATATTTGCTATAGTGGCCGGTAGGACGGCTTTCTGGATAATACAACCGTATGAACAGGGTATTTGGATTGTGCTAGGTAATTTTAGAAGGACTCTAGAACCCGGCGTCAATATCGTTCACCCTTTCATATCCGAGGTAATAAAACTCGATCTGAGAACCCAGGTTTTGGACGTGCCTAGACAGGAAGTCATAACAAAAGACAATTCTCCTACCAATGTTGACGCTATAATCTACATAAAAGTCGTTGACGTGGAGAAAGCCTATTTTGAAGTAACTAATTACAAAGCCGCTACGATAAACCTCGCCCAGACCACACTCAGATCCGTTATAGGTGATATGGAGTTGGATGAAATACTCTACAACAGAGAAAGGATAAATACGCATCTTAGACAGGTGCTGGACGAAGCAACGGACGCATGGGGAGTTAGAGTGGAATCGGTAGAGATCAGAGAAGTCGATCCCGTACCACAGGTCAAAGATGCAATGGAGGAACAGACCGCGGCCGAAAGAGAGAGAAGAGCAAAGATATTGAGGGCCGACGGTAAAAAGCGTTCAGCCATCTTAGAAGCTGAAGGTAATAGAAGATCAAAGATATTGAATGCCGAGGGTATGAGACAGAGTAGGATATTGAACGCCGAGGGTACGAGGATGAAAAAGATATTAGAGGCCCAAGGTGAAGGACAACGGCTCAGGATACTCTCACTCGGTGCAAATACTTTGGACGAAAAAGCGCTGACCTATCTATCGTTGGACACTCTAAGAGATATGTCTGAAGGTGAGGCTACCAAGATATTATTCCCATTCGAGGTTTCAAAACTCATGGAAGGAGCCTCAAACTATTTAGGAGCTTCTAGAGAGGTCCCGAGCAGAGAACCTGTGGATATAGGTTCTTTAGAAGATATTGTTGGAAAAGCGGACGAGATCCTTGGAGAGATCCCCGGAAGATCGGAGATGAAAAAGAGGATAGACGAGATCGAGAAGAAAGTGAAAGAGGAAAAAGACAAGGATAGAGATAAGATCAGGGAGGAAGCTGAAAAAGATGCAAGGGAAGTCCTAGAAGATGTGACGGAAGATATAGGCGACGAAAATATAGAAACCTGGAGAAAAGACAAGGACGAGGAAGAATAGTTACTCTTTAACGATACGTTCTAAGAAAAAGGGGTGCCGCAGCCGGATCACTTGAGAGGATATGAGAATTTAGGGTAACACTAAATTACACCTTTCTCGATTATGCTCTATACGATGCAGAGAGAAAATAAGAATAGGAACACCCGGCACATAGAGATCGACAACAAAAAGATCAGCCAAAGAACGTTAGAAGTTATCAAGGGTGAGAAAGGCATAGACGAAATAAAGGAAGACTGGATCCCGATAGCAAAAGCTTTGGAATATCCTGAAGAATTCCCCTTTTTGCTATCAGATATTTTGAAGGTCAAAAAGGACGTCGAGTTAAGAAGAGCTTTGATAAGAGTTCAAATCGATGCCCAATTACGCTTGAATGAAGATTTAGATTTTTACAAGAAGCAGCTTTTCGCCGCCGAGTCTATAGAGATATTACTCTTCAGAAGGTTAAGATTGAAACCTAAAGGTAAGAGAAAGAAGAAGAAAAAGAAGAGGGAAGGGGAAAGTGAAGAGACAGACGACGAAGAGACAGATGATGAAGAGACAGACGACGAAGAGACAGACGACGAAGAGAACTGATCCAAAGAAGAAAGGAGGAAAACTGAAGTCAACAGACCGAGACTGCTACCAGATATTATCTTGAAGCTATAGACCTAAGAGGGACTTTTAGCAGACCCTTCATCTTTCTTCACCTCTGGGAACCAATGTCGAGTTTTCAGACATATCTGTACGATCACCAGCATGACCGGCACCTCTATCAATAGACCGGTCACCGCGGTCAATGTGGCCAAAGAATCGATGCCGAAGATCGTTATGGACATGGCGATAGCCACTTCAAAATGGTTGCTCGTCGCTATCTGCGCTGTAGGTGCAGCATCTTCATATGATAGTCCTACTTTTTTAGCGGTCCAGTATGAGATGATGAACATTATCATAAATTGTATGATCAAGGGGACAGCGATCATGAGGACTATGATAGGTTGATCTAGTATCGTTCTAGAGTGAGGCGAAACTATAACAACGATGGTGAAGAGAAGCGCCACGACCGACACGTAATGAAGTTTATCGGTGAACTGGTCGAACCATTCTCGCCCTCGCCGCTGTATAAGCTTCTTCCTGGTGATGTAACCGGCCACGAGAGGCAGACCGATGTAGGCTAGCACACCGAAAGCTATCTGGCCCGCAGGTACTCCGACACCTTCTCCACCAACGTCCGCTATGGGTAAGAGTATGATAGCAAGAGGGGCATAAAGCACCAGCATGGAGAGGGAATTTATCGCAGTCACCACGATCGTATGCCCCATATTACCTCTGGAAAGATAGGACCATACCAAGACCATGGCGGTACACGGCGCTATACCCAAGAGTATCATCCCTCCTATCATGGGTCCGATCTGATCCTGTGTCAGCCATGGAGCAAATATGACAGCAAAGAAAAACCACGCAAGGCCCGCTTTCAGGAACGGTTTTATCCCCCAGTTGAGTCCTAAAGTGGTCAAAATAGGTTTTGTCGACTTTCCCGCTTGGATTATCTTTTGGAAAGGTGTCTGGACCATTATAGGATAGATCATCAGGAAAAGTACTATCACCACCGGAACAGAGTAACCTGAAACTTCAAAGGCCTCGAAAGTCTCCGCCAGACCAGGATATGCATTTCCCAATACTAGCGCGATCACCATGCAGATTCCGACCCAAACCGTAAGATATCTTTCGAAGAACCCTAGCTCATATCCTTCCGACATGATCAGCACCTTTTTTCCAATCTATCTCCCAGCTCTTTTCCTTTCTCTAATATCTCTATTATCTCGGGTTCTGAAACCTTGTAATAGATACGTTTTCCCTTTCTTTTCTTCTCGATGAGACCGCATTCGTACAGATCCTTTAGATGATGGCTGGTCAGCGATTGTTCTAGGTCCAAACACTCAGATATCTCGTTCACGCATTTTTCCTCCTCCCCTATACAGTAAAGTATCTTTCTGCGGTTGACGTTGCTCAGGCACTCATATAAATGATCGTTCATATGAATTTCTTATCATATGTTATTTAAAACTTTTTTGGTACTCTTAGAAGATGCTGGAAAAGAGATCTATCCATCGATATCGACCGTACGAGTGCGTCTTTCACAAATTAGCCTGCACTATCTCCTTTGTATACTCCACCCGTGGTTTCACTTTTTCTTCGATGCCTAGATTATTTGCGATCTCTATCACGTCATCCAATATGGTCACGGGTAATCCAGCTCTGATATCTCTTAATATCTTCTGAACATATATCTCCCAATCGGAGACCACCAATCGCATGAAGAAAACAACCTCTGGATCTGATACATAACCTATGTCTTTTTTTGTGCTGCGGTATCTTTTCACGTACTCTATGAATTCATCACCTGTTTTTTCACCTGAAAAATACTCTGGATCAAGGAATTCCACCGTTCGCCATGTATTCTCGAACATGAATTCGCTTTCTATCATGGATCTTATACTGTCGATCATTCTGAATCTGGGACTATCGTTCAATTTTTCTTCTATTTCAGAGAACCCTTTTGCGGTCAAAACGAAATCGATATCATAAGTACCTACGTCCCATCCCTGGCTTTCTATAGCAGAACCACCTACGATCACGTAATCTACACCGATCTCTTTCAGTTCGCTGCAGACCTCTTCTAAAAATTTGTTTTTCATGGGACTACCTCCCGGATTTTGTTCCTATCTACTACTTTCAGAAGACGTTCTCTATCCAAAGGTGTTTCCATGACCCGGAAGCTCAAATGATCCTGAAGATACACCTTCGAAGCCTCTCTTTCAAGGCCCTCTTGGATGATCCTATCTTGTAGATATCCGTAGTCGAGCTCGTTCCTATCGACCATCGCTCTCGCTGCGAGAGGATCAAATTCAAGCATAAAAACGATGACATCTTCGAATTGCGGGATGACGCTATCAGTGGGGAAAGGGTCCGTACTATCGAAGGTGTGGACTTTAAGCTCGCTCTCTATCACTCCTTCGTATTCCCTGGGAACGACTATGGTGTCCGGTATCTTCATGGGATACCTGAGCATCTTAGTGTACGAGGAATCTATCCAAAGTATAGGTATACCTGCCTTAGAAGCTTTCTTTGCGTTTTCTTTATCGTCTATGATCAACTTGAATCTTTTTTGTGGGCGGTGTGATCTTTTGCCAACTTCTCGGAATACATCCGGGTATCTTTCGTGTTTATCCGACTTGTGAAGATAATCTGCCAACTTCATATCTTGTAATTGTGTTAATAAGTATATATACTTATTGTTTACTTTAACGAACTTTGCGAACAAATCATCTACCATAACCTTGGATACAAGATGCTCCGTATCCTCCGCTCTAACGAATAAAAAAAGAGAAAAGAAAAGAGTTGACCTGATCAATCCACTATCTCATCGACGATCTCTTCGGATCTGCCCAGATACTCTTCGGGATCGAACATTTCTTCCAACTCCGCTTCAGAGGTGACTTCCATCACGTCGTCTTTTTCCATGAGTTTTTCTTTTAGCGGTTTTTCTTCCGCCCTAGCCTCCATGGACGCTTCCCGCATTATCTCGTGGGCTTCCTGTCTGCTCAGACCTTTATCCGTGAGATGGATCATGACCGCTTCAGCCATCACTAGACCTTGGTTCATATCTATGTTCTTTCTCATGTTCTCAGGAAAAACTTTCAAGTTTTTGAACAGCTTTTCGCTTTTGTTCAATATATCGTCCAAGAGGACTAGAACGTGAGCAACGGTGATCCTCTCGGAAGAAGAGTTCGTAAGGTCGCGTTCATGCCAAAGTATCATGTTCTCATAAGTAGGTGCGACAAAACCTCTCAGGGTTCTGGCCAGCCCACATATATTTTCCGCCAATATAGGATTCTTCTTATGGGCCATGGTCGAACTACCGACCTGCTTTTCCGTTTCGAAGGATTCGGCGGCTTCCATTATCTCCGGTCTTTGAAGATTTCGCACCTCGGTGGAAAATTTCTGCAGTGAAGCGGAAACATTGGCGGCAAAAGAGATCAATTCTGTATACCTGTCACGACCGACTATCTGCCCCGTGGCTTTATCGATCCCCAAGCCGAGGTCGTTCATGACCAGCTCTTGCAACTCTTTTGCGTCCTGGCCAAAAGCGGCACCGGTTCCTACCGCGCCGCCCATCTTACCTACTAGAATTCTTTTTTTAGCCTCTTCTAACCTTTCTATATGTCTATCGATCTCAGAGACGTAAACCGCCAGTTTTAACCCGAAGGTCATGGGTACGGCGTGCTGGGCGTGGGTCCTACCTATCATCACCGTACTTTTGTGCTCTTTTGCTCTTGTGGAGAGGGTCCTTCTCAACTCTTTAAGATCCTCTTCGAGCACGTCCACGGCTTCCTTGAGCTGTAACGCCATACCGGTATCTATTATATCGTTGGAAGTGGCACCTAGGTGGATGTACTTCTCGGCGTCACCACATTCTTCGCCCAAAACTTTCACTAGAGCCATTATGTCGTGCTTCGTCTCCTCTTTCTCCACTCTCTCGATCTCTTCCCACTCGATTATTTTCGGTGTTGCGTTTTAGGTTATCAACTCCGCAGCTT
>PWHU01000121.1 GCA_003555395.1 Thermoplasmata archaeon | reverse complement strand
TACTTCGTTATATAATACTATAATGCTTCTTTATTAAGTTTACTAATCTTCTGGCCATCCATAGCTTTACAGCTGCAGGAAGTAAAAGAGATGATGGAAAGTACAATACATACTAAGAGGCCGAAAAATAATAAAAGCACCTCTATCATATGATGCTGAGAATGAACCGTGGACTAAAAAGGGGTGTATATCATTGGATGTAGAGAATTTGAAGACCCGGATAACAGATCATCTATACTCTGACTTCAACATAAAATTTATAGCGATGGCTTCGATCCTATTCGGGTTAGTATTTATATGGCTGGGACTCCAAGGACCAAACACACTGGGATACCACTTTTACACCGCTTTGGGCGTCTCTCTCGTGATCGGGACCGCGTTCGGCTTCTGGTCAGGGTGGAAATTGGGATGGCCCATGGGTCTACTTGCGGGTCTGATACTAGGTCTGATACTATCTCCCTTGGTCTCGGCAAGGTTGAAAGGGACGCTTGCGGCGTATTTTGCCACCTTCATCGGCCCCATTGTAGGCGGCTCGATCGGCAGGTGGACCGAGTTGAAGGATAAAAAGATCATAGAAAAAAATATAATGGCGAAAAGGAAACGAGAAAGCTTGAAAACATTGAATAAGAAAGAATAAAGTAATAGTTTTAGTTTTTACTCTAGTGGTTAGGATGACGTCGATAAAAAGATTCGGTGCCGAAGTGGCTGACGCGGAGCGAAGACCTTCTACCATAGCTCTCGGTATAGGAGGTGCGGGGAGAAATATAATATCCGAGATGGATTCAAAGTCTCTATCCAATATACGGATGTACGAGGTCGGAACTTCGGAAAGAAAACCCGATATATCTTATATAAAGATATCAAAGGAAGATATGTGCGATGCTTACAAGTCAGGATTACCAGTAGGCAAAAGACCTCTCACACAATCGGAGAAAAGGATAAACCGCAGGATAAGGACTACCGATCTTTTTTATCTGGTATCTGGATTGGGTGGAGAAATCGGCAGCTGGTCTACGCTTGCCTGCGCAGAGTTGAGTAAAAAATACAGCGCCTTCGTACTCGGCTTTTTTGCAAAACCTTTTGAGAGCGAGAGCATCGATAGAAGAAGATTTGCGGATGAAGCCCAAAAAAGGATACAAGAGTACGTGGACGTTGCCGCCGTCTTTCCTAACAGCAAACTTTTAGATATAAACCCACATCTTCCTTTAAAAAAGGCTTTCGAGGTCATGAACACGATAATGAGACTGCCCATGGAGGATCTTAACGGTGTCATCACCAAAGAAGACATACCGAACTTGAAGAGATTCTGTGAAGGTGTGGATGAATTTCGTATAGGAGCGGGTTACGGCAAAGGTAGGGAAAGGGGCATGAGAGCATCGAAAGAAGCTTTGAACTCTCCCTGGCTCGATGATTTCGAAGATTACGAGACCATTTTAACGGTGGTGACCAGCGGAAAGGGCTCAGGAGAGGTGGAAGCACAGGACGCTATGGAAGAGATACACAGGGAGTGGCCCGACGCTAATATAATGTGGGGCCTTAGAAAGGACCCGTCCATAGATGATAGGACTAGAGTCACTCTGCTTGCCGGTACCTAAGCTTTGGAAAAAATCAGCCGAAAACGGTCCCGACGCCGTGAGCGGCGGCTTCTTCTTCCTCCTTTATCTTTTCCCTGACTTCTTCTTTGTTATCCGCAATATCTATACCTTCTTCTTCAAAAAGTTCTCTAGCCTTCTCAACGGCTTCTTCTTCACCTTCCACCATGACATAGGTGAGATCTTCTTTGAAACCTAAACTGTCTCCTTCCTTAACGTCGGTGTTCTGTCTGCTGATGAGATCGTCGCCCAGTATATCGCCGATCACGGCTTTCTTCTCCGATACTACTTCAAATACTTCGTACATGGTAATCAGAGGAGTAAAAAAAGTTGTAGAATAAAAATATTTCTATTTCCCTCACGTCTGCTGGGTCTTTTGATCCCAAGTTTGACAATAAGTAAAAATAAGTGCTCTTAGCTCAGTTTGTTTCATGCAAACAAAACTAACCTCGCTAAGAGCAAGAAGGATAAAGCCGAACAACAATATATCTTTTCCGATTGGAACGATACTAACAGTACAGCAATATTATGAGCGATTGAATCTGATCGATGTTTTTGATAAACACAAGAGCAAGGGTAGAGATATCAACGCATTAGTCGAGGCATTGATGAGCTACAGACTCACCGAAAATCAAAGCGTTTCAAAGGCAGCAGATTGGGTAAACCGTGATGAAGTATTGAGTACGTTTGGTCTAGAAGAGTTCGAGCAGAGAACACTTTATCGGGTTCTTGAAATACTCGGTAGAAATCGTGAAGAGATCATAGCAGACATACAGGATATATTGTTCGAAATATTCGATTTTGAACATACGGACATAAACATGGATTGGACGAGCTTCATCCTGTATGGAGAAAAAAGTCCGTTAGGTAAACGTGGTTATAGTAGAGACCATAGGCCGGATAAAAAACAGATCACTCTTGGGCTCAGCGAACTCGC
>PWHU01000031.1 GCA_003555395.1 Thermoplasmata archaeon | reverse complement strand
TCATACTCCCCAAAGTATGGCCCGGGGTGTGGATAGCCTTCAACTTTAAACGGCCGACCTTCCAGGTATCGTCCTCTTCAGCGGGTTCTCCGTAAGTGTAGTTTAAGTCTCCATCCGCGTGATAGATCTCGGCTCCCGTTCTCCTCTTGATCTCATAAGAGCCGATGATATAATCTTCATTTCTGTGGGTCTCCAACACCGTTTCGATGTTCATGCCGTGTTGAGAAGCGAGATCGATGTATTTCTTCACGTCGCGTCTCGGGTCTATGACCAAAGCTTCGTTCTGATCGCCTATGATGTAGGAATAATGTGCTAGACCTTCGGATTCTATCTTTTTGAATAACATTCTATCTTTCTCCTCCTTTGTAGACCGTATAAGCATAACTCTGTAATTTAATTTACCCCTTTATATTTTCATAAAATGGTCTTTAGAAAAATTTATAATCCTGATCAAAGGTATTGTGTGATAGGAGATAACACCATGAAAACTCCATATAGGTTTTTATCTTTTCTGTGTGTTGGCGTATTAGTGATATCGGTTTTCGGCGGAATATATTTTTCTGAAGGGTCTGTAAAAGGAGAAACTGGTGATCAGGATATAGTGTTGATAAGAGGCGTTGGAGATGAAGATTTGGAGCGCATCTATGATATAGAGGGAGTAGAAGTGCTCGACCGCTACGGAAGTTTTGCGCTCATCGAAACCGGAGAAGAAGGTTTGCCCAGATTAGAAAAAGAGTTCGTTGCCGATCGATTAGACCATCGAAATGATATTGACGTTAGAGGAGAAAGTTTCGATACAAAGGAAGGATATCCCGATCTTGATCCAGAACTGATGATAGACGGTTACAGGCCGGGAACGAAGGGTCTTTACCTGATAGATATGATAGGTCCCGTGAACCCTGAATGGCGTGAAGTACTGGAGGAAAAGGGCGTTGAGATAATAAATTACGTACGAAATTACGCTTACGAGGCGAGGATGACCCCCGAAACCGCGGAGGAAGTAGAAGACCTTTTTTTCGTGGACTGGGTAGGCATATACCAACCCGGGTTCAAACTCAGAGACGATATCGAAGCGGGCACTGTAAACATAATATTGGTAGAGGGTGCAAAACGCGAAGCTGTGAACGAGTTAGAGGATAAGGTGGAAGTTCTTTTTGTGACGGATCTAGCCAATTATGGAAGTCTTGTTAGAGCGGTAGTGGAAGATGAATCTATCTTTCCGGAGATCGCCCGTATGGAAGAAGTCTACCACGTCACAAACTATGAAGAACCGGAACTAGCGGATGAGATGGCCACACAGATAATAGGAGGAGGCTGCTGGATATGGGATCCCGAGGATGATCCAGACAGTGCTTACAGGGGACACGGAGATCACGGCTCTCTAGTCAACCAATTGGGTTATACCGGTGAGGGTGTAACGGTAACGATAGCCGACACGGGTATAGGTGATGGAACCACGCCCGATGCGGGCCATGCAGACTACACAGACCGCGTTGTAGGTGGATATACGTTCGATGGAGTAAGTTGGGCGGACGGCCATAGTCACGGAACACACTGTGCGGGTTCCGCTCTCGGCGACACTTATGAAGGAACGGGACAAACTACATACAGCGATTATTATAGCGCTCAAGGCACTGCACCCGAGTCAGATATATTCGCCCAGAAGATCATGGATGATAGTGGATTTTGGATAGGCCCTGCAGATGCTTACGAAGTGCTCCAGACCGCTGCGATACACTCTGATACATACGTCCATTCGAATTCTTGGGGTTTCCATGATCACGGGCAATATGACAGTACCGCAGAAGCTTATGATGCCGCTGTACGGGACGCCAATTATGATACCGAGGAGAACGAGGAGATGGTGATAGTGATGGCGGCGGGGAATGAAGGAACTACTGGGATCAGAAATCCAGGAACGGCTAAAAATGTTATCACCGTAGGGGCTACTCAAAATTACAATCCAAATTCCGGCGTTACAAATCCTGATGCGGTGGCCGGCTTCAGTTCAAGAGGATGGACCGATGATAACCGTATAAAGCCCGATGTGATGGCTCCGGGTGAAGGTGTCATATCTACCATGCCGGGAGGAGGTTACGGGGAGATGAGCGGCACTTCGATGTCTACTCCGGCGGTCGCGGGAGCTTCAGCTGCTGTTGTCCAATGGTACGAAGAAACTTACGGTCACATACCAAGTCCGGCTATGGTAAAAGGCCTCTTGATAAATACGGCTTATCGACTGCCTACCACGGGATCGATACCAAATAGGGATGAAGGATGGGGCATGGTGAATCTACCGAACCTGATCCATACTGATACGAATTTTGTGTTGAATGATCAGAATTCTTTGCTGGAAACAGGCGACGTGGACGAGTACGAGATAAATGTAGAGGACAGCTCAGAACCGTTGAAGAGTACGCTCACATGGACCGATAAAGAGGGAAACGGACTGCAGAACGATCTCAATCTTGAAGTGGAGTCACCCTCTGGTGACATATACACTGGAAACGCCTTCGAAAACGATTGGACACCACCAAATCAGG
>PWHU01000001.1 GCA_003555395.1 Thermoplasmata archaeon | reverse complement strand
CCCTTCAATACCGCTGAATACAGATTGGACTTGGGTATAGTTTACAAGGAGAAGGGAGATGACGAGATCTGGGAAGATGAATTGGATAAAGCGAAATACCATATCGAAAAGGCATATGATACATTTAAGAGGATCGGAGCTACAGAAAAATTTGTGGACAAAGCAGAAGAGGCTTTAGAAGATCTAGAAAATTTGCGGGGTTGACTTAGCCGTTGGTGGATAAATTTTAATAAAATAAACTCTTCTATCCCTATAGATGAGTCCTCAGCCCCTAAATGATGATGTCAACGATTCGCACGGATTTGTCGATAGAGACGAGATCTTGATGGAATTGGATCATTATAGAGAGCTGGTAGTTTCGGGCGAGGGTATGTGTGTTTTTCTTAGAGGGGAAACCGGTGTGGGAAAAACCCGGGTGGCGGAAGAATTCATCAAATATTGTGATGACAGCGGATTCGAGGTGCTTAGGAGCCGTTGTCTTTACTATGAAAGTACTGAACCCTATCTGCCTTTTTACGAAGCTTTAGATGAGTACATAGGAGAGGAAGAAGAGCGAGAAGAAACCATGGGACCGGGATTCATGGGGCAGCCCGCTCCCTCCGGCTCCACAGACGGTATCCCTATGAGCTTCATAGTAGGCGAAGAAGAGAAACAAGATGAAGTCCATGAAGATGCTTCATTTTCCGACCAGCAGGACATGATGTTCAACAGGATAACCGATCTTTTGGTGGATATATCTAAAGATCATCCAGTAGTTTTCTTCATGGACGACCTCCAGTGGATCGACGACTCGTCGGCTCAACTGCTTCATCACCTAGCTAGGAACATATCCGACGAGCGCATATTTTTACTGGGCGCTTACAGGCCAGAAGAGCTGCGTTACGAAGAAGAAAGACCTCCTCTTAAAGATACGCTGGACAGGATGAAAGAAGAAAGGATACTGGAGATTATCAATATCTCAAGATTGGACCAGCAATCGGTTTCGCAGCTCATCAAAAATTACCTGCAGCGTGAAGACCTACCAGAAGAATTCACCTGGACGCTGTATCGTGAAAGTGAAGGCAATCCCTTTTACGTGATAGAGATATTGAACTCGATGATGCAGGAGGGCGTGATAGACCCACACTCTTTTACCTGGGACCCGCACGAAGAACTGTCTGACATAAAGATCCCTTCCTCCATCAAAGATATAACCAGCAGGAAGATAGAAGGGCTGAGTAAAGACGAAAAGAAGGTATTGATGTTCGCCTCACTGCTGGGTACCGAATTCAACTTTCAGATATTGGAAGAAGTCGTGGATATGGACGTCATACAGCTTCTCGACGTGATAGACAGTTTGAAGGACCAGGGCTTGATAGAAGAAATGGGGGGTGATGAAGAAGAGCTCTACCGATTCCACCATCTTCAGACTAGGACCGTATTGTACGAGGAGATGGGGCGAAGCAGAAAAAGAGTCTCTCACAGGAAGATAGGCGAGATATTGGAAAGGATATATGAAGACGAGTTGGAGGATCACTATTTTGAACTTAGCAGACACTTCTTCGAAGGAAAAGATTACAAAAAGGCCTACGACTATTCCAAAAAAGCGGGAGAAAGGGCTCTTCAAGGGCTGGATATTTCCACCGCGATAGACCATTTCAAAAAAGCTTTAGAATCTGTGCGTAAGAGTAAGAAGATCGACGATGCTGAAGAAAAAGGTTTTGAACTTTTGAAGCGTATAGGCAGCCTTTACTTCGATATCAGCGATTGGAACTCAGCTAGAAAGATATATACCGAGATGATCCGGAGAGGCCGGAGAACAAAAAATAAGGATGTAGAAGGAAGAGGATTGATGAAACTTGGCCACGTTTACAAAGAGATGAGAGATCCCGAGAAGGCCGAGGGATATCTTGAACAGGCTTTGAAGATATGCAAGGAATTAGATGATCTAGAAGGTGTAGCCCAGTGTAATAGAGGTTTGGGATACCTGCGTTGGAGAGAAGGAAAATATAAACTGGCAGAGGAATACTACCAGGACGGTATCAAAAATGCGAAAAAAGCCGATAGTGATAAGGAGCTCGCTTTGAATTATTTGAATCTTGCCAACGTTTATGCTCAAAAAGGCGAACACGATAGGGCTATCCAGTATTATAAAAGAAGTCTTCCTCCGCTCAAGGCGAGGAACGTTTATCGACAGCTGGCTAGAGCACACAATAATCTGGGCGACCAGTACATGAAAAAGGAAGATTGGGACAAAGCCATAGAATATTTCGACGAGTGTATAGATTACGCAACAAAGATAGATAATAAAAACTTCATCGGCTGGGGATCTTTCAATGCGGCAGAAGCTTTCGTCAGGATGGGAGAAATAGAGAAGGCTTCAGAGTATATCGAAGGCGTAGAAGAGCTGATGATAGAGATAGACGATGAATTAGGGTTGGCCGCTGTTAATCATAAAAAAGGTATGATCCATCATAAAAATAGTGAACTGGATAAAGCCATCGAGCGCTATAAAAAAGCGTACAAAATAATGGAAGATCTAGACGTACCTTTCAATACCGCTGAATATAGATTGGACCTGGGCATCGCTTACAAAGAGAAGGGT
>PWHU01000107.1 GCA_003555395.1 Thermoplasmata archaeon | reverse complement strand
ACTTTAGCGCGGACGCTATAGCGACGGGAGAATCATTGGGGCAGGTGGCTTCCCAAACGTTGAGCAATATAGCTGCGGTGGATGAAGCCGTGGATATCACCATACTCAGACCGCTGATAGGTCTAGATAAGAACGAGATGATAGACATAGCTAAAGAGATCGGAACCTACGAGATATCCATCCAACCAACCATCTGCTGTATGTTGACGCCGGATGAGCCGAGCATCAGGAGTGAAGCGCTCGAGATCAAAAGGGAAGAAGAAAAATTGGATATTCAAGCTCTGATAGACGAGATCGAATTCAGAGGGGAAAGGGTCTAGTGCCCTATATACCGCGAGTAAAGACTTCTAGCTTTTTTTGGCTCCTCGGTACCGTCTATTATTGCTCTTCCGTCTTTAAAAGTGTTCAGAGTATATTCACCGACGTATATCTTTAACAGACTTTCCCCTTTCCTCTCAGCATGATCGAATCTCTTTTCAAGTTTATCGAGGTCAAGTTCCGTTTTTTTCGACGGCGTTATCTGTACAGATCCTCTTCCGCACAGCTCGGTTATGGTGTCTTCTTCTGTCTCTAGGAATTCGAAATCTCCGTTAACGCAGGTCTCGCAGTCTTCTCTTCTGTCCACTTTAGTAAGTTCGAGATCATGATCCCATATGTCGAAGGTCAAAAGCTCTTCTCTAGTGTCTTTCCCCATCAAAAACTTGGCGGCTTCCGTAGATGCCAGATTACCCATGATCCTTGGCAGCGTGAAGAGAATGCCTGCACTTTCACAGGTCTCCATGCTGCCCCGCGGGGGCTTTTCAGGTATCAGACATCTAAGACAGGGTCCTTCTCCTGGAAAGACGTTCATGGTCATCCCATAGGTGGCTAGAACCGCTGTATATATCCAAGGTATCTCTTTTTTCACACAGGCATCGTTTACCAGGTAACGGAGTTCCATGTTGTCGGCGCCGTCCATCACCAGATCGACGTTTTTGACCAACTCCTCCGCATTGTTCGGATCGATGTCCAACACGTGTCCTTTGACATCTACGTCGGAATTGATCTCTTTCACCCTTTCCGCAGCGACTTCAGCCTTAGGTTTTCCTAGGTCGTCTTCGTCGTAAAGTATCTGATGGTTAAGATTGGAGATCTCCACGAAGTCTCTGTCAACGAGTTTCAATTCACCTACACCTGTCCTTGTCAGAGCGTCCGTTATAGACGAGCCTAGAGCCCCCAGTCCGAACACAGCCACTGACCTTTCGTTTAACTTGGACTGTCCTTCCTCGCCCACTTCTGGAAGTACCACGTGCCTAGCGTACCTGTTCGAGTCCATATTTGTGAATCTGAACTTCGGTAATTAAAATTTTGGACTAAGGGCGGGAAAAAACAATATAAGCAGTTCTTTCTTATATCCTAACCATGAAAAGATCGGGATGGTTCGCTCTGATAGCTATCATAAGCTTCTCCATATCGATCAGGACGGTGCCCCTTTACGATCACACTTTATGGGGCATTGACTGCGGTGAGTACGTTTACTATACTTGGCAGTGGGTCGAGACGGGCTCAGCTCACCCTTACATCGAAGGATGGGGGTCCGCATACCCATATTTCCCGGGTATGTTCATCCTGGGAGGATCTTTCAGCATGCTTTCGGGTGCGGACTTGATATACTCCGCTACGTTCCTGCCAGTACTGGTCTCCGGTCTTTCTCCTCTTTTCGTTTTTCTCATGGTGAATAAATTGATGAACGACCACAGACCGGCTCTTCTATCCGCTCTTTTTCTTGCAGGTCTCCCTCCCATCATATACAGTTACTCTCAGCCTAAGCCAGAAACGCTTGGATTTTTTTTGATGCTTTTCGTTTTAACTTTGTCAGTATCATCGCTTCGTGAGCATAGAAAAGCGGTACTTTCTCTTATGTTCCTGTGTGCTTTAGCCTTGATAGTGACACATCATCTCTCGGCTTATTTTCTTCTGATAATGCTGCTGGGCGGTATCTTCGTTTCAAGATTGTGGAGAAAAAAAGAGTGGTCTATAGACAGGGATAGAACTGTACTCTACATTCTGTTCGCCGTCTCGACCATACTATATTGGGTCTTCTACGCCCATCCTTTTGCCGCGACCAGAGTCAAAGACACGGTGATCTTCCCTTCTTATTCTATCGTGATAGTTCCTTTCGCGATCTTAGTCCTTATAGAATTGCTCACCCGTTTTCGAAGGCGTTTTGATATCAGCATGCCTATAAACGTACATAAACAGGATGCAAGATCTTTCTTTATATTTACTGGGATAACCGCTTTGATCGTTTTACCCGTTTTCATCTACGTTGCATCGAAAGGATTTCCAGGTAGAGATATCGAACTGGGTTATAGCTTACTGATTTATTCACCCGTTGTTTTTTTGAGTCTCTTCGGAGTACCCAGCAGGAAGATGATCAAGGCTTTAGAAGAAGGTCCCTCGATGGTAGGCTGGTTCGTTTTCATAATCTTCTCTCTGACCGCGGGGGTCATCTCGGGTTCCTCCTCCTTGCTGCCCATGAGACACGTTACGTTCTTGATCCTGGCGATATCAATATTTTTTGGAATAGGGCTTTTTCATCTGACATCGGTGCTGAACCCGTCTGAAGGTATGACTAAAACTATAGCTCTATCTCTGGTGGTTTTTCTGCTATTTGCATCTATCGTGCCGTTCTCTTTTCCTTCCCAGGAAAGAGCCGGGGGTTACCAAGAAGGTACGGAATGGGAAGACGTAGAAGCCGGTTTTTGGATAAAGAGTTCTTCCACCGGTAGAGTGGCTACAGATCATAGGATGAGCGCCGCCGTTTTTTTAACAGGATATCAAAATCTAACGTGGACGGACGGGGAGGACATGTACTTCGGCTCTTACGACGACGCTTTGATCGAATTGAGGAACTATAACATAAGTTATATCATGTGGGATCAGGATATGTTAAAAGGTACGGCGACGGAGCCAGGAGTCAACCCTAGACCTTTTGATCCGGAATTGAAAAGGAGTTACAACGAAAACTTTTACCGGGTTTACCATACGGAAGAGGTCGAAGTTTACATAACACAGTGATGAGATATTACCGAAAGTTTTAATTGAAAAAGGTGAGCTATTTTGTTCTGAATAAAGATGGCAAAAAAGGAGAAGGTAGTCAAAGCTACAAAATTCCTTCCGGGTCTGATCAAAAAGGAAGTCTACAAGCGTAGAAGATCTACGCCTTTTTTGATCTCGATATCTTTCCTGATAAGCTTTGTGGCCGCCCGATTGTGGGTTATCTTTTTGAGGGCCGATAGAGGCGTAAGCCCAGAGGTGACCTACACCGTGGGAAGAAATCTTATCTTAGGGGGGTACCACGTTCATCACATAACTTACGGTATAGTCCTTTTGGCTGTATCTTCCTGGCTGGCTATCAATTACTGGAGTAAGTCTATAGCTAGGATAAGTTCTATACTCTACGGCACGGGTCTAGGCCTGATAGTTGACGAATTGGGCTTCATAATCGGAGGTATCGAGCCCTACCGTGGCGATAGAGAAGTGTTTTTCATAGTGGTCGCCGTTATCGCTATTTTAGCTAGCATAGTTTATTTCCCCTCCTTTTATAGGGCCATAAAGGGAGATACCGCTCGTTTCCATGAAGAAGATAGTTGACGGTACAAGAAAAGGGCCTTTCGTTCCTAAATTCTAAATAAAGGGTCGACTTATCAAGATTGAAAGGTATTTGAAGCGAAAAGATGAAAAACGGTGGCCAATATGTTCCTCTCCGATCATAAGATAAAAGAGTTGGTGGAAAAAGGCGTACTGCAGATAGATAAATTCGATGAGGACAACCTCACGCCTAACGGTTATGATCTTACCATAGACGAAATAGTCGTAGAGGAAAGGAGGCCTCAAACAGAGGGCGATACCGTAATCCCGACTAACACATGGTTTGCTGTCTCTACTCGTGAATATGTGAAACTTCCTCCCTATATCGCGGCAGAATTATGGATCAGGACCACCTGGGCTCGACAGGGAGTCATATCCTCTTTCGGTATGATCGATGCAGGGTTTGAGGGAACATTGACCCTTAGCGCCTATAACTCATATAAAGAATTGGAGATACCTATAGGAGATAGATTTGCACAGATGTGTTTTGTTTTACTCTCGGATGAGAGCGATAAAGAGTATTCTGAAAGATCCGGAAACTATCAGGGTCAAAGAGGAGTGACTTTACGAAAAAAGAAAAAGGGGTAAATATGGTCATAAAGATAGACGGGGAAGAACTTACCACCGAAGACGTAGAAAAAGTTTCTAGGGGGTTTGAAGAAGTCGTACTGGCTGAAGAAAGTAGAAAAAAGGTCGGATCTTCTAGAGATATCGTCGAAGGTAAATCGGATTCAGATGAGAACATCTACGGTATAAACACCGGTTTTGGTGACCTCGCCGATGTGAAGATAGATAAAGAGAAGACGAAAGAACTGCAGGAGAACCTTATAAGGAGTCACGCCAGCGGAGTCGGAGAACCTCTAAAGAAAGAAGTGGTAAGGGCTACCATGCTTCTCCGTGCCAACACTTTAGCCAAGGGATACAGCGGCGTCAGACCGGTTATCATCGAACGTCTGCTGCAATTATTGAATAAAAGAGTCCATCCTGTCATCCCGGCTAAAGGCAGTGTCGGTGCCTCTGGAGATCTAGCGCCATTGGCTCACATGAGTTTGGTATCTATGGGAGAGGGAGAAGCCGTTTATCAAGGAAAAAAACTGTCAGGCGAGGAAGCTATGAAGCGTGCCGACATAGAGCCAGTAAGCTTGAGGGCGAAGGAAGGCCTAGCCCTTCTGAACGGAACTCAAGTCATGACCGCTATAGGGGCACTAGCCGTCCAAGACGGTAAAAGCTTGTTGAAAGCTGCACAGATAGCCAGCGCGATGAGTCTTGAAGCTTTGATGGGAACCGACGCCGTGTTTGACGAGAGGCTTCATAAGGTGAGACCGCACCCAGGGCAAAAAAGATGTGCAGCGAATTTGAGAAAGCTGACGGAGGGCAGCGAGATAATAGAGTCGCATCGTGAATGTGATCGGGTCCAAGATCCTTATACGTTGAGATGCATGCCCCAGGTGTACGGTGCCGCTAAAGACGCCTTAGAATATGTAGAAAATGTTTTGAATATCGAGATGAACTCCGCTACAGATAACCCACTCGTTTTTTCAGACGGTGATGCCATCTCGGGTGGAAATTTTCACGGTCAACCCGTAGCGTTAGCTCTAGATTTTTTAAGCATGGCTATATCTGAGATCGGTGACATCTCGGAGAGGACTACGGATAAATTGATGTACGAGGAGGAGAGCGGCCTGCCGAGGTTTTTGACTAAGGAAAGCGGTCTGAACTCAGGCTTCATGATAGCACAGTATACCGCGGCTTCCTTGGTCTCAGAAAACAAAGTTCTATCACATCCTGCCAGTGTGGACTCGATACCGACCTCCGCCGGCCAGGAAGATCACGTCAGCATGGGGACCATCTCTGCAAGACATCTGAGAGAGATAGTCGAGAACGTGCAGTACGCCGTTGCGATAGAACTCATCTCTGCGGCCCAGGCACTAGAGTTCCACGAGCTAACTCCTGGTAGAGGAGTGAAGGCGGCATACGAGTTCATAAGAAGATCTATAGAACCGTTGGAAAGAGACCGTTCACTGCACGAGGATATAAAGAGGGCTAAAAAGATGATCGAGAAAGGCAGTCTAGTGAAGAGAGTCGAAAGTGAAGTAGGCGGATTGGACTGACAAAATATATATTTGAGACTAGACTTTTGGGCGATAAGATGTCGAAAAATCCAGAACAAGAAGAAGATGGGTCAGGAGACGGCGAACTGAGTTACTTGGAGAAGGCCACACTTTTGGCCTTGGAAGCACTGAACGGCGAGGCATCCCCGGACGAGATACTGGAAGAGAGTGACCTGGACGAAAAGGTCAAAGTGATGAATGCGGTTTCCTGGTTGTCCTCAAAAAAGATGGTCGAAGTGGAGGAAGAAGTTAAGCACTATTACACGCTGGCTAAAAAGAGCTTGGCGAAAGGAGACCTGCCGGAAAGAAAGGCGCTGAAATTTTTGGATAAGAAAGGTGGAAAATGCAGCATATCCACACTCAAAGAAGAGAGCACCCTCAGTAAAAGTAAAGTCGGCATCGCATTAGGCTGGTTAAAAGATAAAGATTGGGCCGATATAGTCAAAGAAGGAGGAGGATCTTTTCTTAAGATAACTGAAAAAGGCAGGGAAGCTCTAAAAGAGAAGGGTAGAGACGAAAAGCTGATAAGAAAATTGGGTAAAGAGGAAAGATTATGGGAGTACGAAGTCGACAAGTACACCGTCAAGAAGTTGTTGTCTAGAAAGGAGATATTGAACAAAAAAAGAGAGGTCTCCCGTACGATCAGATTGACCGAAAAAGGTAGGAAAGAACTCGTAAAAGGTATAGAGCTCAAGACACAGATAAATCAATTGACTCCGGATATAATCAGAACAGGGGCTTGGAAAGAAGCGAGGATAAGACCTTATGATGTGAAAGCTTATGCACCCAAAGAGTATGGCGGAAAAAAACATCCTATGAAAAGGGAGATGGATAAGGTAAGACAGGTATTTTTAGAGATGGGTTTTACCGAGATGAAATATGACTTCATACAGCCCGCTTTATGGAATATGGATGCCCTTTTCATACCACAGGATCATCCCGCCCGGGATTTACAGGATACTTTTTATATGAAAAACCCAGAAAGATTAGAAGTATCTGGCGAAGTGGTCGATAGGATCAAAGAGGTACATGAGAACGGAAGCGGTACCCGTTCAAAAGGATGGCAGTATCAGTGGAGTAAAGAGGAAGCTGAAAAAGCGGTTTTGAGGACCCACACCACCGTAGCAAGTATCAGATATCTTTCAGAGAATCCAGATCCACCCGTCAAAGCATTCTCCATCGATTGGAACTACAGGAGTGAAAAACCCGATTCTACTCATCTATCCGAGTTCGTCCAGATCGAAGGCATAGTGATGGAAGAAGATGCGAGTCTGAACATGCTGATAGGTATGATGAAAGAATTCTACGGCAAGATGGGGTTCGAAGATGTTAAAGTCAGACCAAGTTATTTTCCATTCACTGAACCCAGCTTGGAGGTATTCGCTAAGTGGAAAGGCGATTACCTCGAGATGGGAGGCGCCGGACTGTTCAGGAGAGAAGTATTGGAACCCCATGGGATAGAGCATCCGGTCATAGCCTGGGGTCTCGGACTCGAAAGATTGGTCATGATACGTTTGGGATGGGATGACATAAGGAGATGTTATAGAAACGATATAAAGACATTGAGAGAATATCCTCTCCTTTGATCCTTGTCGGCACAAGTTTAAAATATTCTCACCCCCCTCGAAATTATGATCTGATATGAGCCTTAAACTCTACAATACGCTGACCAATCGAAAAGAAGAATTCGACCCGATCGACGAAAAGTCGGTCAAGATCTACTCGTGCGGACAAACCATCTATGACGACATGCACGTGGGCAACGCCAAGACTTACGCCGCCTGGGATATTTTGAATAGATACCTCGTGTGGAAGGGCTACGAAGTTTTTCATGTGATGAACATCACCGACGTGGGGCATTTGACCGACGATGCGGACGAAGGCGAAGACAAAGTGGAGAAGGCAGCGAAAGAAAAACGTTTAGAGCCCATGGAACTGGTGACGGAACAGGTGAGAAAGTGGTACAGGGAGATGGATTCATTGGATATGAAAAGACACAACGTTAATCCAAGAGCTACAGGCCATATCATAGAGATGATCCAAGCCGTTGAAGACATCATAGATAACGGCTATGCCTACGAGAAGAACGGTTCGGTTTATTTCGACGTAAAAAAATTCCATGAGGATCACGATTATCCGAGGCTTGGAGGCAGAACATTAGAGGATCTGAGGACCGGGGCGGGTGGAAGAGTTTCTAAGGAAGAATTGGATGAAAAACGTTCACCTTTTGACTTCGCCCTTTGGATCAAAGCGGACCCTGAGCACATGATGAAATGGCCGTCACCCTGGAGTTTAGGCTATCCGGGCTGGCATCTCGAGTGCAGTATCATGGGTATAAAATATTTGGGCGAAAGGTTCGACATACATACCGGCGGCGTGGATCACATATTCCCTCATCATCCAAACGAGAGGGCTCAAGATATGGCCATCGCGGACATCAACGAAGAACCTGTCAATTACTGGCTCCACAGTGAACACATCACCGTCGAGGGTGAAAAGATGTCGAAAAGCGAAGGGAATTTTTACACTGTCTCCGAACTTTTAGAAGAGTTCGAACCCCAAGTGATAAGAACGTTTTTTGCCAGTATCCATTACAGGTCCCAGAGTGATTTCAGCCTAGAAGTGCTCGAGGAGAGTAGAAAGAAGTTCGAGAGGTTCAGGAACACTATCAGAAACGTAAAAGGTTCTGATAATGGAGAAAAAGACGATCTTAAAGACGATATCGTTTGGATAAAAGAAGAGTTCCAAGAAGCCATGGACGACGATCTGAACACTCCTTTAGCCATGAGTAAGCTTTTAGAATTCAGCAGCAGGATAAATAAAAAATTAGACAACAAAAAATCGATTTTAGAAGAGGCTAAGGAAACGCTAGTAGAGCTGTTGGGCGTGCTCGGGATAATTTTAGAGGATGGAGAAGAAAGCGAAGGCGTCTCAGAAACTGCAGTCAAAAAACATATCGATCTTTTATTAAAAATCAGAGAAAATTTGAGAGAGAAGAGCGAGTACGACCTGGCGGATATGATAAGAGACGAGTTGAAAAAATCGGGGATAGTGGTAGAAGATTCTGAAGACGGACCGAGATGGTACGTTTCTAGATGAGACCGATATTTTTGGTCTTAGTCTCAGGCACTTTCAAAGGAGGAGAGTATGTTGAGGTCTCGCTTCAACGACTTCTCTATCGGTGAGGATGGATTTATCCAAGCCTTCACACTCTCACTTTCATAATCGATGTCTCTTTTACCTCCCCATATACCGAACAAAACTGTGTTTATCTTGGGGATGCGCACAGCCCCGAACATCAGCGAAAGGTCATGAAGTAGGTTCATAACTATAGAAGCATCTACTGTCTTGATTTTAGGTATGCTGTGAGGCATCTCTAAGACGAAGAAGGCGATCTCTGAATTTTCCGCATGATTCGCCATGTTCCTGTCAGTCGATATTATGCCCACGTCTATATTTTTGTCCCAGGCGAAGTTCTCCAGCGATCTAACTATGCTTATATCGTTCCTCTCAGAATCCGTTTTGGAAGCGTCGCCTTTGATCCTAGCCGCGTTCAGATCTCCTCTAAGATAGTTCAACTCTTCTGTGGCAAATTTTGCTTTCCTAGTCTCTAAAGTACCTCTATTCCTGAAGTTGTAACGTATGTCGTCTATCTCGGTGTGTAGCCCCATCATCTTCAGATCCTCTTTACCGTATTTGTAACGGATATGGTGGTCTATTTCTCCTTCTACTATGGAACTCAATAAGTAGTCGAAATCTTCTGCCTGGATGGTGAGATCATCATATCTTAAAGGGAACCTCCTGGATATCAATCTATAATAAGCCATGTTAGTATCTATGGTCAGGAAAACTGCTTCGCTCGAAAGTCCGGGTTCTTTTTCACTTCTGTACAGATACCTTATCCAATCTTTAAAGTCTACCCAATTATCGAAATCCACGAAGCCTGACGAGATCAGGCATTCCTTGTATTCATTGAAACCGGGTATCTCTTTTTTATCCCAGTATTCCCCCCTGCTTACAGGTACATCCAAATCTGATTTACTAGATAGTTCGATACCGTAACCCTCGTCTTCGATCTTTATTTTCAGTAGACGGTTCTCAAAGTAGGGTTCTACCACTTCTATCTCTTCTATGTTTTCGTTTCGAAGCTCGTTCAAGATCATCACCATCTGTTCTTTGTTCATCACCTGTCTCATATTTACTCACCTTCCGGATCTTTTTTGAGGTCTTTCAATACGATCCTCGAGTTTTCTATCAGAGGGTACGGTTTCCGCATGTGTTCCTGTTCCAAGTAAAATAAACAGTATATATGGTCGAACCAGTCTATATGCGAGTGGATCAAGATCTGGGCGGACAAGTATTTGGTTCCACCGGTGATATCTAGAACGATCTCTTCTTTTTCACTATCCACTATGTTATTTATCTTCTTGACTAGCGGTTCTCCTCCTTTTACAACGTCGGTCTCTATTTCAGTCTCGAGACCATACTGACCTATCATGATCCTTATGTCGTCCTTCACGTCGTCTATATAATCTTTCTCTTCAGCCAGAATGTAGATGAAGTCAGGACTATCGTCGTTATCTTTTATCAGGGCCCAAACACCGTTCATGGTGTCCCAGGGTTCATCTCCCGCAAGTACCAAATGGCTTGTCATACAACTTAGCCTCGATATCTCCAAAACCACACTCATAAATATGGATTACTGTTAAATCCTGAAAAATCGAAAAAGTTTTAATCGGAGTTTAACTGATATATACAAGGAGCATCATGACATACTTGTACGTAGCGAGGCATGGAGAAACCGAATGGAACAGAAAGGGGAGACTGCAGGGTTGGGACGACTCCCAGCTTACAGATAAGGGTAAAGCTCAGGCCGGAGCATTGGGTGAAAGATTAAAAGAGATTTCGATCGATAAAGTCTATATCAGCCCACTGGGCAGAGTTAAACAAACAGCCGAGATCGCTTTAAAGGGTCTGTCCGTATCCGTCTCGGAGGACGAAAGATTGAGAGAGATAAGTCTAGGTGAATGGGAAGGCTTGAGATCAGGAGACGCTGAAGAAAGACATCCTGAACTCTACAGAAAGGCCCTGGAAGAACCTCATCTGTTCGATCCCCCCTGGGGTGAGGACTATTATGAGTTGAAGAGAAGGGTCGTAGAAGCCGTTGAGGAGATAGTTTCAAAACACGAAGGGAAAAACGTTCTCTTGATCTCACATGGATTAGCATCTAAAACACTTATTTCTCACTTCGAAGGTAGATCTATGAGAGATCTGAGAAAAGGCCCTAACATCGGAGAGTGCAGCCTCAGCTTGATCGATTTGAAGGACGGCTGTTTCGAGAACCCCGAAAAGTCTGACATACTACTCTACGGCGATACGAGCCATCTTGACTGTATAGATCACGGTGAAGCTTGAGCTCTGAACTTGTTGATTGGAAGCCACCGGCGGGATTTGAACCCGCGCTCTATGGTTTACGAAACCATCGCTTTGGCCAGCTAAGCTACGGTGGCATCACGAGATTTTTAATCGAGTGACAGGGGGAATTTTATTCCCACGCAATTTTGTTACACAAAATTGCACTTAGTCGCCAAAAACATAAAGTTTTTGGCTTGTACGGTGGCAATTTTCTGCGAAAATTGCACTTAGTCGCCAATGTGAAATTGGCTCCTACGGTGACAGGGGGAATTTTTGATCATATCGGTACTCTCGAGCTCTGCGATATAGAAAATGAATGGCTATTAAACTTTTGCGCACATTGAAAAGATGGCCATGAGAACAATGTAGCGGAATTAGCAATTATTTGATGGTCTATTTATTGTTCAGACAATAATTGGGCACACAATACAAAAATCGGCACAGTAGATTTTTCTAGCGATATCGCCATATATCGAAGTAGAGATGGTCTTCGATCGTAAGACGGATGCCCCTTCTAAATGCTTTCTTCTTTATCAGAATCTCGATCTATGTCAAAAGAGAAAAACCCGAAATCACTAGATTTTTCGACAGTGCCTAATTTTCTTTGTTTCGAGGATATTCTTAACTGTTTACTTCTCTTTTAGTCCCGTTTTCCATCCTTTCACATCACTAGTCAAGCAATTTTTGATCTTTAATCCAGTTTTTCTT
>PWHU01000103.1 GCA_003555395.1 Thermoplasmata archaeon | reverse complement strand
GATCTCTTTAGAGGTTTTACCGTCAATTAGACTTTTATCCTTATAATATCTACTCTTAAATTATCAACTTGGAAGCTACCTTGAGATACTTCCCATAGAAAACAAACGTAAGTGAATTTTATGTCTTTAACAATACAATCCTTTCTACCTTTCAACTAATCGAGTGAAAAAGGGAGCGCTCGACGTGACCGTTTCCTTAACCTCTGCAGGCTTGCAAGGAGAGTTCCGAGGGCTCGAAAGCTCGTTACAGACGTCATCATCTGCGATGATTCTATGTACACCTTAGAATGTAAATTATACTCCTGATCTATCCGGCTGTAGTTAGAGGGAATGTGTGGGAATCAGGGATTCCGAGCATCGAGGGGACTAAGTCCCGAAGAAAACGGGAACTTCTCGTGCCCTGTATGATACCTTTCTCCGCCGTTCTGCGGACAAGAGAGGCGTGGGAGGGAAGAGAGCGGCCAACCGCAGCCACCAAAGAGAATGGAAGGGTGAGGTTTCATATAGGGCATCGCTTAGCGATAGAGGACTTTACGAAGTTCAGGGGCGCAAGCTACGAATATTCTTTCGTTGCTTTGGCCGTCTCGCTTATCTGTTGTATAGGCCTGTGCGTCCCGACCGTTTTTCCCGAATGATTGAGGTGAAATATTATGTAGTTCACTGCCCTTTCTCGGGCTAATAAAAAATTGTTTCTCTTTATTATCAGAACACAGTCCGCTTGATCATTGGAATCAAGCTTTTTATATATTCTCAGAGAGAATTCCGAAACAGCGTGAAGTAGCTCCAAGTCTTAGAAAACTTGTTTATCAAATATTACTGAAGATCTAGACAACGAAACCTCTTCGACGGAATCTTCATCTCAGTTTCGTTGAGTTTTATAAATCAAGAAGAGATATCTAGCTAATTTAAATTTAACGTTTGTAACTTTTTAGAGTATTTGATTTTACATTTGTATATGATAAAATACTTTAATAAGCACGAGAATGTAATAACGGTGTTATCATGGCGATAGATCCCGTGTGTGGTATGGAAGTAGACGAAGAGGAGGCGGAGTTCACGACGGAGTATAAAGGTAAAACTTACTACTTCTGTAACCCTGGATGCAAGACCCTGTTCGAGGGGGATGAATGAAAATGATCTCTAGTGCGCTCATTTCGATGGTTCCGACAATCTTGAACGGAAACGATACCCACCATCCGATGGAAGATTGGTCAATGATGGGGGGAGCATGGTGGATTTGGATCGTTATAATAATTGCGGTGATCCTGCTTGTTGGTTTACTGCTAGTTCTATTGATGGGAGAAGATCGAAGAGGAGGAGCTAAATCCGATACCATGAAAAGTGCTGAGCAACTATTAGATGAAAGATACGCAAGAGGCGAGATAACTGAAGAGGAGTATAAAGAAAAGAAAAAGGAGATGAGAAAGTGATGTCAAGGATACTCTCTGTTGCTGCTTCAACTTGTCTGGAGTCGACAGACCACCATGCTACTTGGATGGACGAATGGTCCATGATGGGGGGATGGTGGTTCCTGTGGCCTATCATATGGATCGCTGTTGCTTTAGTGATAGGAATACTGGTCTACAGGGACGCAGAGAAAAGAGGGATGAACGGTCTTCTCTGGCTTATTTTAGTACTTCTACCTATGGTAGGACTACTGTTCTTGGTGATATATCTGGTGATCAGGGAAGAACGGCATAAAGGAACAAAACCTGAACCAAGCAAGAGTGCAGAGAAACTGCTAGATGAACGATATGCAAGAGGCGAAATAACTACAGAGGAATACAAAAAGATGAAAGAGGAGATAAGGAAATGACCTGCGATGAAAACGGTCAAACACCAAATTTTTTTGACCGGTACAGTTATCCAAATATATTATAGGTTCAAAGGAAACCTATTAGAGGAACGATAGATTTATATAGAATATAACGACGTGATATATTCATGAACTCAAACAAAACAAAAATTTTTGCAGGGGCGATCGCACTGGGTTTAGTTATCTTTTCAGTCGTTTTTGGAGCAAATATTGTGATGGCAAATCTCGGTAGTACAAGTTCTGGTGATGGCCATTACCATGGTGAAGGGGAAGATTATATGAGTAGTCATTCTTATGAACATGAAGACGAAGAACACGATCATGATGAGTGTGAAGAAGATTCTCATCAATATGAAGATCATAATGACCAGCACCATAATCATACCGATGATGACGGCGAAGGTTTTGACGGATTGATCCGAAGAATGTTCTCCTTTCCCTCAATATTCTAATTGGTAAGTAATCATTGATTGCTTTTCGCTCAGCCGGTCGATAAAAATGGATGTATTGGCTGTTGGTAACCTCCGAAAGAAGTCAAATCAATTGGTCTTGGTATTATTCATCCTATCATTGTTATACACACTGAGTCTTTTCATTGCCCCCATGACTCTAGAACCAGGCACTGTAACGGATTTAGATGGTGCCGCAAACTGCCCTTCCTCCGGGTGATCATAATTCCTTTCTACCTTTCAACAAATCGAGTGAAAAGGGAGCGCTTGCGTGACCGTTTCCTTAACCTCCGTAGGCTTGCAAGGAGAGTTCCGAGGGCT
>PWHU01000183.1 GCA_003555395.1 Thermoplasmata archaeon | reverse complement strand
TCCAAGAAGCGTATATTCTCAAAGCCAGCGTCTTCCATTATCTCTTTTATTTCCGATCTAGAAAAGAGTCGTAACTGTATATCATACTGCACATTTTGTACCTTGCCCTCGTCACGTTTGTCCACGAACAACTCTTCCTTTATCTCCAGCATTTTGGAATCGGCGTGATAGCTGGTTTGATTGGTTTTCCATAGGTCCATCCCTTCAGGCGGCGCTCTAAGAGGGTCAAATTGTTTTTGGTCCCTATGAAAATCTTCTTCAGGGATAGGAAAAAGTTCCAGCGCCAGGGCCCCGCCTGGTTTCAAGTGTGCGTAAGCCTTTGCCAAGAAAGAGTCTATATCATCTCTATCCTCAAAATGATGAAAGTCGCCTGTAGAGACGAAGGCAAAGTCGAATTTTTTATCTAGCTTAAAATATCTAGCATCTTCGTTGACCAGCTCGATATTCAGATCTTTTCGCTTTTTCTTCTCCTCGTCGATCCTGTCTTCCGCAACATATATCATCTCTTCAGTAAGATCGAGTGCCGTAACTTTAAATCCCTCTTTAGCCAAGCCGAGCGAGATTTCCCCTGTACCGCTCATAAGATGGAGAACTTCTTTGCCGTACTCTTCGGCCAAATCCCGCCAGAATTCTATCTCTTCGTCCCTTTCAGGAAAAAAGTAATCTATGGTTTGAGCACGCAGTGCATAGATTTCTCTTATATCGGCGGGTCTGACTTGCTTCATATAGATGGAACTTATCGTAGATATTTAATCCTTTTGAATTCTCGGCTAACCCGGCGCGACTATACCTCTATCCGTTATGCTGATCTTCGTACTTTTTCCCTCAGGTTGTGAACGGTGTTTTTTTAATACACATCTTCTGAGGTGTGAATTCAAAGTATCTAACATAACTATTGTCTTCGCATTATGGTAAAGGATGTGCCCGCCTACGGGTTTCTGACCGTTATCGCTCTCGTAGACCTGAGTGGTTATCACCACGGGTATGTCCTCTTTTCTAGCTATCTTCATCAACCGGACGAGCTGTCTGCCCAAACGTGGGGACAGATTCTTCTCTCCGTCTTTGTTGCGCAGGGCCCTGTAAAAAACGGTAAAGGAATCGACCATGACCAGATCTATGTCGCCGTTGCTATCCCCTACCAATTTTGAACTTTTTTCTATAAAATCCTTCTGTTCAGAAAAAGAATGTGCTCTAAAGAATAGTGTGTTCTTCATCACCTCATCCGATTCGTCACCAGCTATCTGCTCCAATCTTTCGATGGAGATCCCTTCAGTGTCTATATATATAGACTTTTTACCCTTCAAAGCTGTGTTCTTTGCTAGCTGAAGACAGATATTCGTCTTGCCGCTGCCTCCCTTTCCAAAGAACTCGGTTATTATGCCCGACTCTATACCCCCTCCAAGTAATGAATCCAATGAATTACATCCCGTCGATAATCTCATATCTCATAGATACCAAAGGGGATGTATTATGCTTTATGGTATCGTATCTTTAAGGTCCTTACCATATAGTCAGATTTTTATATGTTTAGAGTGTAAAGGGAGAAGAACCTGTCTCAAGTCGAGAGACGTGGAATAGTACAGTCCTAATTTCCCTTCACTTTCCTCAGTCACACGCTCCTTCACAAAGCGAGGGTAGCCGAGGAATTATAAATTCCTCATTCCCCCTCGATTATTCAATCGCAAGGCTCGCTCATAATGCGAGGGTAGCCAAGCATGGCCAAAGGCGCAGGACTTAAGATCGATGACTGAAAGGGTCAAAAGCCGATAAGATATCCTGTCCCGCAGGGGTCCGAGGGTTCAAATCCCTTCCCTCGCATTTTCAATATTTTTGAGTGAAACGAAAAAATTTGGAAATAGGAGGAGCGAACGTAGTGAGTTCCAACGCATCTTTTTTCGAAAAAGATGCATCAAAAAGATGTTAGGTTAGATTACGATCAGATGAATCCTTCTCTGTGATACTCTACCATACTGGATCCCGCTTCTCGCCAGTCCTCTTCTGCTTCTTCGAACACCTTTCGGGCCCGCTGTCCAGCCTCTTTTTTAACACTTTCTTCATCGATAGAAAGAAATTCACAATCTCTCATGATCTCTTTACCATTTACTATCACGTTGTCTACTTCTAAACCAGTTGTAGAATAAACCAGATTTGGTATGATATTTTTGAAAGGAGTGGTCATAGATGGGATCATGTTCAGATTTTTCAGATCGATAGTTATGACGTCCGCTTTCTTCCCTTCTTCTAGACTTCCTATATGATCTTTTAAATCTAGGACTTCGCTTCCTACGGTCGTTGTCGATCTCAAAACATCCCAAGCAGGGAGTGCCGTCGGATCCCTTTCATTACATTTACTCAATAAACTGATGGTCCTCATCTCTCTGAAGAGATTGTGAGCGCCGTTACCGGGCGTCTGGTCCGTTCCCAAAGCCGCTTTACCCCCGTAATCTAAAAAAGTTTTAACAGGAGGAACAACGCCGTCTATCATGCCGATAGAACTGGGACATCCGACTACATTCACGCCTTTTTCTACCATCCTTTTCTTCTGTTTTTCACTCGTGCCGTGACAGTGGGCGGCGATCAGATTTTCGTTCAATAGGCCCATCTCATCCAATTTTCGGACCGTTGAAATCCCATAC
>PWHU01000129.1 GCA_003555395.1 Thermoplasmata archaeon | reverse complement strand
ACTCGCTGTCGATGATGGGCAGGGAAGAGAAAGGTGAGCTGAACACCATCGGTTACGGCGATTACAACATATTGATCCAATCCATGGAAGGAGTCTCTCTTGCAACGGTGATTGAGGGGGGAAAAAGCGAACTGCTGATAGACGATATGAGAGAAAAACTATCTGAAAAAGTTGAAAGGGCTAAAGAATGGGATGGAGATACCTCGACGGTCAGTGACATAAAAAACGGACTAGAATGGTTTATAGGCTCTGGCAAGTACGACGGCGAGTACCTGGTGGACGAGCCGGAACTCAAAAAGGAGAACCTCTTCGAAAATGTGCTTCTAGGTCTTCAAAGGCTTTCGAGAGATATGACGGTGCTCATCTTTTTAGACGATCTCCAGTGGGCTGGTCCTTCGACGCTGTCATTGCTGCATTACCTCGCTAGGAACACTACAGAGGAAAAAGTCCTGATCCTAGGAACTTACAGACCAGAAGATTTGGCCGAAAGTAAGGACGGCGAGCCTCACCAGTTGATTCCGCCTAAACGGGAGATGAAACGGGAGGGGCTGTTGAGAGAGATAGAGCTGGAGCGTCTAGCAGAAAAAGACGTAGAATATTTCATCCAAGAGGTATTGGGCGAGTGCGACTTCGAAAGGAATTTTTTGGAGCGCATACATAGTGAGAGCGAAGGTAATCCTCTTTTTCTTCTCGAGCTGACAAAGATGCTCGTAGAAGAGGGACATATCCAGGAAAAGGATGGCCTGTGGAAACTCATCGAACCGTTGGACGAAGTCCATATCCCTGAACGAGTTTATGAGATGGTGAAGAAGAGGCTGGAAATACTGATCAAGGAACAAAGAGACCTGTTAGAGTACGCTTCTGTGATCGGTGAAGAGTTCGAGGGAAAAATCATCGCGGAAGCAAGCGCTCAGGATAGAGTGAAAGTTCTGAAGAACTTGAACGATATAGAGCAGACCCACGGTCTCGTTCGCTCTCTTGGTGAGAAATATAAATTCGATCACAGTAAGATCAGAGATGTGCTCTACAACGGGATGAACGAATCTCTAAGGGAAGTATACCATCAGGTCGTGGCGGAGAGTTACGAGACGCTGTACGAAGATAGGGTCGAACAGGTCATTGAAGATTTGGCACATCACTACTATAAAGCTGAAGATGAAAGAGCTGGCGAGTATCTCCTGAGAGCGGCTAGACGGGCAGAGGAGAGATACGCCAACGAAGAGGCCGAGAGATTTTACGAGTACTCGATACAGATGTTAAAGGGTGAAGAGGAGTTGGAAGAAGCTTATGAAGGACTTGGGGATATACACAAAGTTATGGGAAAATACGACGCCTCTCTAGATGAATACGAAAAAGCATTAAATATAGCAACTGAAGGAGAAAAAGAGGCCCTTTTACAGGAAAAAATAGCGGACATCTACGAGAGAGAGGGGGCATATGATAAAGGGTTAGAAAGATGTGAGGAAGGATTGGAGAAGGTTAAAAAGCTATCAGATGTTAGGATCCATCTGTTGAATAGCAAGGGACATTTGTTATTTAGGAAAGGAAGATATATCGAAGCAGAAAAAGTATTGTTAGAAGCGATGGATATAGCAGAAAGCATAAAAAAATCAAACAAAACCTCGTCACGTTTTGAGAGTTATCTAGAGGGTCCTCAAAACAACGAGCTTACTGCGAAAACACTACATCAGCTCGGGACCCTCTATGGGAAGGAAGGGAAATATGACAAGGCATTGGACCATCTCGAGCGAGCTCTCCTGATCTGGAAGGCCCTAGATGAAAAAAGAGAGTTATCTGCAACACTCAATAATATAGGATTGGTATACTGGAAAAAAGGTAGATTCGATAAAGCTCTCGAAAACTACCAGGAGACTCTAGAGATAATGAGAAAGATGGGGGATAAAGAGGGGATCGGAAGATCACTCAATAATATCGGCCTTGCTCACAGTGGAAAGGGAGATCTAGACAAAGCTCTCGAGTACCATCAAAAAAGTCTAGAAATCAAAAAGAAGATAGGAGATAAGGGCGGGATCGCAAGGTCACTTACAAATATTGGACATATATATGTGTATAAAAGAAGATGGAGAAAGGCAGAGAAGATGCTCAATAAAAGTCTAGATATTTGTGATGAAATCGGAAGTGAGCCGCTCGCTATAGATAACTATTGCAGATTGGGAGAAACCTATGTAGGGAAAGAAAATTATGAAGCCGCATTTGAACAGGCTGAAAAGGCGGTAAAATTGTCTAAAAAGATGGGGTGGAAAGAGGCAGAAGGGAGAGCTTACCGCATACTCAGTAAGGTCTATCGAGAAAAGGGCGACTTCATAGAGGCTAAGAAAAAGTTGGAAATCTCTAGGTCTCAACTTCAAGAGATCGGTGCTGAAAGAGAAGAAGCAAAGTCGCTCTATGAGTATACTATTTTATTGAAAATGAAAGGGGAAAGGAGAGAGGCAAGAGAATACCTTGTAAAGGCATTAGAATTGTTTGACAAGATGGGTATGGAGCTCTGGGCCAAAAAGTGCGAAGATGCCCTTGATGATCTTTGATGGCCCTACGAATATGGTGGGAGAGATAACAAAAGAAGAGTTTTAAGAAGCTAAAACAAGCTGCAGATATCGAAAATCTCATCAGTGAGTCGAGATGATGAGGTGATCACTCAGATGTATTCTACCTTGGTAACATATGTTCTGATGGAAAATCAGTTAAAAAACTCAAACCGACATAGCAAGCTGCTCGTATGAAGTTTTACTTTCCTCTCAGAACATGGAGAAGTCGATCTTCTGATAGTGGTTCCGGAATACATAAATATTCGAAAGCGATTTTGAAATCTCACTAGGTGACTATTGATGGGACCCACTACAGAAATAAAAAGAAAGGTCAATCTTTTAGGCGAACCAAGCGTAGGTAAGACCTCCTTGATACTTAGATTCGTAAAGAATTATTTTGGAGAGGATTACCTGAAGACAATAGGTTCCAACGTCTACACCAAAAAAGTTCCGGTCACCGGCTCTGAAGTGAAGCTCGTGATATACGACATCATGGGCGAAAGCGATTTTGACAGCGTCCGGGACGCGGCTTTTGAAAAGTCCACGGGTGCCATAGCCGTGGCGGACTGTACCAGAGAAGGAACATTGGATGAACTGATCGATGAGTGGCTCCCCAAATATAGAAGTTTGGCGGTAGATAATGCTCCCGTGGTTTTGGCGGTGAACAAGGTCGACCTGGACGATCAGGAGATACCTATAGGAGAAATACCGGAGAAAGTACTCCCCTACTTCGACTCGATCTTCTACACTTCCGCCAAAACAGGAGATAACGTCGAAGAGATGTTCAGGGAGCTGGGCTTTTCCACAAAATACAGACGGCCTTCACTTCCACGGGACCAAAAAGACATCGTGGAGATGGATAGAGATATAGATGAACCTAGAGAATTGATCTCCGCTCTTCTTACTTATGCCTCTGGGCTCGGCGACATATCTTACGCGGACAAACAAAGGATATTCAAAGAGAGCGGTATCGATAAGTTCTCCTTAGAGGATGAGATATCCGAAAAGCAGGCGTTATCTTTTGCAGATGGTCTGATAGAATTTTACGAAGAGAAAGAGGACAGCGGATCTGCTTCTGCGGTCAAGAGACTTGTCGAAAAATATGAGGAATGAGAGTATAGAAAAAATTATTTTTCTAAAGGATCTCACTATTTGATCAGCTGCTGAGATTCGTAAAACGGTAAAGATTATATGTCTCCATCGTACATATAATCTCCATGGAAAGAGGAAGAGTCAAGATCTGGTTCAGGGGAAAGAACTACGGCTTCATTAGATCTCAGAAGACCGGAAACGAGATCTTCTTTCATCGAGCGGAGATCGTTTCGGATGGAGACGTGGTCGAGGGTCAAAAGGTTGAATTCGAGACGGAAAGGACCAGCCGAGGCTTAAAAGCCATAAACGTGAAGCTTAAAAGTTAAAGGCTATTCCTGTGTGCATTCGTTTTTTCTCCGAATGATGTGAGAAACTTTCCGTGTTGAAACTTCTCTTTTAGTGAAAAAAGAGAGTTCAGACTAGATGATCACCATTATCCATGATCTTTTTTCCATTCACTTCTAAAGACGGGTCAAGCATAACTAGATCCCAATGGAGTGTAGACTCGTTTTGCCCGCCGAACATCCTGTTCTCGCCCAGAGCTATGTGGATACTGCCCATTATCTTCTCGTCCGTTATCGTGTAACCTATAGCCTTGTGTACCTCTGGATTTATACCTATACCTAGTTCTCCGATGTGTTTTTTGTCTCCTTGAGCGTTCTCTATGACTTCGTGGAACAACTCTTCGTTCTTTTCAGCAGTCGCCTCCACTAACTTTCCGTCTTTAAAATTTGCTTCGATACCTCTTATCTCGTTGCCTCGGTAGAAGGCTACATCGAAGTATGCCTTGCCGTTAGCGGAATCTTCGAGGGGAGCGCAGAACACCTCACCGCACGGTAGGTTGTTCCCCACGAATCCGTCTTCTATGTCTTTCTCCGAGATGATCCCATCATCGACGATTATGTTCCTATCACCTATAGAGAATTTTAGATCGGTCCCTTTTTCAGAGGTTATATGCACCTCGTCTCCTTCTTGTAGAGGTTTGGCTATCTTCTGGCCTTTTTTCATCAGGGCGTCATAGTCTACATTCATAGCCTTCCAGAACATGTCCCAGAATTCCTCATAATCGATACCGTACATCTCGGCTTTCTCTTCAGTGGGATAACCCATACCGGTCCATCTGATCTTTTCTTCGGTGAGTTTATCCTGTATAGGCTTCCTTGCTTTCCTTTGAGCCCCTATCTTGTCTTCGGGAAGCTGCTGCAGAACTCTAGGATCCTTCTGACTGTCTATCCCTATATTACCGTCTATGTCGTCCATCCATCTTAACATATGCTCGGGAGTTTTTCCTAGTATATCTTTATCAACTTCTTCGGTCATCTTTTTTTGAAGTCTTTCCGTACTAGCCTTTATAACGGGAAAAGCGCCTTTCTTCTTTATATTGACGGCTATATTTTCCACCAATTCAAAGTTGTGTATACCTCCACTGACCATTATCACCTCGTCCTCTTCTACCCTCACACATTTATTCACTATCTTATCCGCGATCTCTTCTAAGTTTACATCTATCATCTTATCCATTCGGAAACATATGTTAAAGATAAAAAATTTTGGTCTTGGTTCGATTTTGATCTCGATGTGAAAAAGTTTTAGGGTAAAGTTCAATCCTCATCACTGAGGTCCCTGACACCGCCGAAGAGCTTTTTACTTTCTTCTTCGTAGCTGATCTCTTTGATGCCATCAGAATCTTTTTTACTTTTTTTCTTACCCTCTATCCTATTTAATTCTCTGATCCTATGCTCTTTTTGCTTAATTTTCTTTACCATCCTTTCGATCTCTTCTTCTCTATCTGAGATGGTTTCTTCCTTTTCTTGCTCCAGCCGCTCTTTTTCTTTTGCGACCTCGTCTTTCTCCTCTTTCTTCCTTTCTTTTTCCTCTTTTAAGTTCTGGATCTCCTCCTCTAGACCGACCTTGATATCCTTTTTTACTTTTATTTCATCTTTGATATGTTCAAGTTTTTCTTCCAGCTCTTCCATCCTCTCTTTTTTATATGTCAACGCCTGAACTTCCTCTTCAAGCTCTTCTATTTCTTT
This sequence comes from Thermoplasmata archaeon, assembly GCA_003555395.1. Lineage (GTDB taxonomy): Archaea > Thermoplasmatota > Thermoplasmata > Halarchaeoplasmatales > Halarchaeoplasmataceae > Natronoplasma. The sequence goes on along the minus strand of PWHU01000129.1, from coordinate 6,386 downwards.
TTCCCTTTGCTCGAGTTTTTTATTTTTTATTTCCAGTTTTCTTTCCTTTTCCTTTTCTAACTTTTTGATATCTTTTTCTAACTCGACCTTCACTTCCTTTTTTTCCTCTATTTTTTCCTCGACGTCCTTCAATCCATTTTTTAACTCCTCCATCTCCTCCTTTTTATGTTCTAGAGTTTGAACTTGATCTTCGAGTTCTTTTATTTCTTTTTCCATCTTTTCCAATTTCTTATTTTTCTCCTTCAATTCTCTTTCTTTTTTCTCTTCTAATTCTTTGATCCTCTTTTCTAACTTGAACTTTATATTCTTCTTTTTTTCTATTTCCTCCTCCATATCTTCGAGTTCTTCTTCCACTCCCTGCATCTTCCTTTTTCTATATTTCAATGCTTTAACTTCTCTCTGAAGAGCTTTTTTCTCCTTGGAAAGAAGATCATCGGCGATCTCAAGAGCTTCATCTGTCATATCCAGAGATTTTTCGTATTCTTCTGCCTTCAAGGCTTTATTGGCGCCGGTTGCAAATATCTTTAACTCATCTAGTTCCAAATCTGTGGTTCTAAGGATGAACAACTTCTGTTTCAACTCATCAAATTTCTCTTCCGCCTCAATTTCCAAATTCTCCGGTTCACTTCCTTCCTCTTCTTCAAAAACGATACCACAGTCAGGACATTCAAGATCGTCTTCTCCCACGTCGCTACCGCATTCGGGGCATTCGAAGACGATGGTCTGGTATACTTCCTCATCCCCTACGAGTTCATCATACAGTATCTCAGTCCGCACCGTGTCCACGACTTCCTCTAATTCTTTTATATCCTCATCGATCTCTGACTCAGCGAGGGATTGTTTGATCTTGTCCAGTCCACCCAGCAACTTTTCTGATTGCACTCCGGATCCTTTCTTTTCATCACTCAATTGCTCTTTGAGTTCTTTTGCTTCTTTTAATATCCTCACGGCGTCTTCCTCGTTGAGCTGATATGCATCTTTCAATTTTTCTAGCTCTTGATCGACGATATCATCTAAAGACTCACAACCTAACTTGTATAGTCTTTCAGCCTTTTTGGTATCGATATCCGATATCTGGGTCAGTTCTTTTACGACATCGGATTTCTTTTTTCCTTCGCTGTCAGCTTTCATGGTAACATCCTTTGGACCGTGAGGTTGATCTTATATCATGTGAGTCGATTGATCCTTCGTTCACGTTTTGATCTCATGAGGTCTTTTTTCCCCCTTGTTTTCTAACGTCCTTTATCCCCCAGAGGATCTATTCTACCTGCTGATGACCTGTTACATAACTACAATATAGTTGTATGAATAAGAACTTTTTGTTGTAGAAGCAGTGGTTGGTAGGACAAATCTTTTTTTGATCAGGTTTGATCTCTACTCACGAGCAGAAAAAAAATAAAAAGAAAGGTTTTTAGAGACCTAGGGCGTCCATAAGGTCCATCTCGTGCTCCTGCTCGGTCACCAAGATCTGTCTTATAGTTTCAGCGGTAGCGTACTCGTCTAGAGCCTCTGCCTGCCGGATCCTTTTCTTGTACCTATCGATGGCCCCTCTTTCTCCCTCTAAGTCCTGTTTCAACATCTCTTCAGCGTCATCGCTTATCTTCACTTCCTGAACATCGACGCTTGGGGTTCCACCGAGATAATCTATCTGATCCGCTAGTTGTATAGCGTGCTGGAGTTCTTCTTCCGCATGTAATGCCAGTTCCTCTGCGATATTATTGTATTGCGCGCCGGACATGACCGCTTGATGCTGGATGTACTGTATAGCAGCCCCATATTCGTACTCTAGATCCATATTCAATTTATCGATGAACTCTTCTAAGCTCATATCTTCTCTTTCCATATATTCACACCATTTTGACTAATGATCTAAGAGTTATAAGAAAATTGTCATATGTCTGTTATCTATAGTTCCTCCTCAAACTCTTCCTCCAACGGATCTTCTTCCGCTTCTTCTTTACCTTTCATCATGAAGAGCAGAACAATCGCTACCAGTACTATCAGTATTAGAGGTATGATCCACCAATAGCTGGAGAAGAAACTATCCTCGGGTTCTTCTTCCTCAACGGTCGTGACCGCGAATTCACTCATGTCCGCTGAGCTTATTAGAAGGGTTTGTTCTCCGACTTCTGACGCCTCGATGGTGAATTCATCTTCATACTCATCGTTAGGACCAAGTTCAAGTTCACTATACACTTCTACCTCTTCTCCGTTAAGATGGAGTACTATGTCCTGAGTACCTTCGAATTCACCCGTATTTGTCACTTTATAGGTAACCGTTATATCCTCGCCCTCCATCACCTCTTCATCGTACTCTAAGATCTCGATCTCAAAGTAAGCGGGTTCGTACTCTTCAAAGTGAGCGGTTATCTCTTTATCGCTGTCCATAATCACCGTGATCTCCTCATCCGTACTTTCATGATCGCCGGTCCACTCAATGAATTTCCAACTCTCCGCTGCGATTGCTTCTAAGGTCACATCCGTTCCCTCTTCGTATTCTTTCTGATCGGGGGCGCGTTCCACGGAGCCTTCTCCTTCAACTTCAGTAAGCAGCTCATAGTACACTTTAAAATGCGCTGTTATCTCCTTGTTATCGTCCATCGTCACAGTAATCCGTTCCTCAGCATCTCCGTGATCTCCCGTCCACTCTTCAAAGTACCAGCCTTCGTCAGGTAAAGCCGCTAGTTCAACTGTTTCGCCTTCTTCGAATACTCCTGACCATCCGTCACCAACTTCTAGACCTTTTATATCCACTGAACCTTTTCCCTCTATGTGGATGTTCAGTTCATATTCTCCCTGTTCTTCTTCCCAAGCTAAGAATGGATAGCCCTCGTTGGTTATCCCATCTATGTCTATATCCCATGTATCTTTATCTCCTTCGTCGTCATAGGGATCACCTACGAAGTCCCAAGGCACTTCTAATCCTTCCGTGTCGGTATCTGTATAGGTCGCAATGTCCTTCATCTCAGCGGTGGTCTTTCCTGTTCCGCCGTCACTCTCTTCTATTCCTGACGTTTCAATATCCCAGAAAGAATCAGTTACATTTCCTCCTTCAATTAGTCCCACTAGACCTCCTACAGTTTGCTCGTCATCGCCTGAGACATCTCCGACAGAGTATGAATTGAGTACACCTCCTTCATGATAATCACCATAACCAACTTGTCCGACTAATCCCCCTACTTTCTCTTCTCCACTCACATCACTCAAAGAGTATGTATTTTCTAAAACTCCCTCTTCTACCGCACCACTCATTCCTCCAACGTACGCTTCTCCGTTCACGCTCCCAGTTGAATAGCAACTTTTTACGGAGCCACTATTCAATCCAATTATCCCGCCGATTACAGCCACTCCATTTACGTCCACAGAAGCGGAAGAGTTTTCCACATGACCTTCGTGATGGTTGCCTCCGACGAGTCCAGCTACACCTCCATTTCCATTCACATATCCGCTAGAAAAGCAGTTCTTTACAGTGCCATCCCAATTTAATCCTACCATGATTCCTACAGTAAGATTACCGTTCACTTCAGCGTCTACTACATTTAAGTCAGTTATCTCTGCTCCACCGTCAGTAGCTCCGAATAGCCCGACATGATCTTCGTCCGGCCTGTTTATGTACAGGTCTCTTATCTCGTGCCCGTTTCCATCAAAAGTTCCCGTGAATTCGACATCTTCTTCCTCGTCGTATTCACCTATCGGTTCCCATCCTTTTTCTGTCTCCACCAACTCATCGTAACCATCCGTACCTTCGTCCAGGTCGTTCATGAGCGTATAATCTCCTTCAAGATCGTACCTCATGTTGTGGAGATCCTCCCAATCAGATATCTCGTAGGCGATATCCTCCTCTTCAAAATGTGCGTATGCTGTCTTGTTGTCGTCCATCTCTATAATTATACTCTCCTCGTCGAAGGTCTCGTCGTTCACCTGCCAATGGTCAAATTTATGAGACTGGATCGGTTCAGCGGCCAAATGGACCTCCGTACCCTCTTCGAATTCTTCGGTATGACCCGGGTCCACCTGTTCATGGTCAACGTAAAGGTCTCCTTCTCCTTCCGCTACGTCGACCGTCAACTCAAAAGTCTTCAGTTCTACAACGGGCTCGTAAAACGTTATCCGTCCTTCTTCTAGCTTCGATTCGATACCGTCCAAGTTGACGACGATCTCATATTCGCCCTCCAGTGGTTCCGGGTCATCGAGCCAATCCTCATCTGCTTTACTGAACAAAGTTTCTGTTATGCAAACTTCGCTCATGTCCGGAATATCCGTCTTATTATGTTCCGTCCTAAGATAATGTTGGACCTGGGAATAAACATTGTCACGTATTTTATAATCGTGCTCGACCGAGATAGTTTCATCGAATCCGCCGATCCTATCGTCCAGCAGTTGGTCTTCTATAGTCAATTCATCCTTATCATCACCCTCTGGTCGTTGGATGGTGATATATCTATAGCGGTATTTTTCGGCATCGCCTTCTAATTCTATAACCATCTCCTCCGGCGTTATCCCGGAATCTATCTCGTAATAGAACTGGTGCTCATAACGCGTGATGTTTCCAAATGGAGGTATCACCACGTCCCTTATATGCCTCTCGTCATCTTCGGGGCCGACCAGATAAAGAGAGACGACTTCTTTGTTCTCATTATAATTCGTTATCTCGCCGGAGACGGCCCCCAATCTATTCAACGGCAATTCGTCGGGGGTATAGAAATCCTCCACCACGACACCTTCCTGCTCCCCTGTCTTCACACCGCTGAAGTTCTCTTCTCCGTAACAGCGGTCCTCCAGCGAGTTACCTGTTTCATCGCCTGTGAGCCAGAAAGGTTCCTCTTCCCGGACCAAAACGAAGTAGTAATATCCTTCTTCTTCGAAGTTGTGTCTATAATGGATATCTTTTACCTCCCGGGGCTCCAAAGTCCAATCTTCTACGTGAATAATAGATAGATCATCCATATCATAAATCCCCATACGCACAGTCCTTTCCATATCAGCGGTGTTTTTCACTCTAGCGTCCATGACCCCAGTCATCGTCTCGAAAGCATCCCTGAGTGAGAACTCTTCGACTTCAACATCTCTTCCAACACCTACCTCCACTGATTCCGACTCTTCTGCGAGTATTATGTTGTAGATATCGTCATACCTCACCTGATGTTCAACTTCTATGCTTTTACTCTCTCCAGGATCCAACTCCCACGTTTCGATCTCACTGCCTGGTGGTTCAGATTCTATCTCGAGAGTGACACTTCTACTCAGAGCATCAAAAGGGTCAACGTGTTCGATATCCGCCGTGATCATCATCTCTGCAGGGGCGAATCCGAAATCATCTCCCTCTGCAGGTTCGACTTCGAGGTTCGAAACGGTTATGTTCTCCACTCCCTCTCTCTCCGTGACGTTTACAGTATCCTCCGCTAGTGTATCGTTGCCGTGTCTCAGTTCCAGTGTGTTCTCATCCGGATCCTCGAATAGAACCCATCTTTCAAATGACCTATAACCTTCAGTAGAATACAGCATCTTCTCGTCGACTTCACCGTCCCATTCAACCACCGTCTTTTCGTATTCTTCTTCTATCATCTCAGGAACAACTCTTTCCGAGCTGATTCCAGTCCCGGATAAATTCGCTGCTAGAAGCAACAATATGCCCATAACCAAGCATTTTCTTATCTTCATCCTTTATCCTCCATCTTTAGAGTGATATTTCACAGGTGGTTAAATATTTTTTTTATCCCTAATATATTTTACCCATCATAACGTTGATGATCTTCGCAACTTCGGACTGCTTTCTTTAGGTCTGAACACACAGTCTTTGATCGGTATCGCTATGAATTTATCTAGAGGTTCTAAGTCCTCATCCTCCCGTATATCCTTGCGAACGACCAGTTGACCCTTTTTTTTACATCTTCTCTGCAGTATCTTTTATCGTTTAACAGTTAAGCAGTTCAACTTTTGACGTTTTCAGTTGATCGATGATGTTGTATTGTCTGCAAAATGTACAAATAAGTATATTAGTAATAACGAAGAGAAGGATTTTAAAATGCCCTCAGCGGAAACAGTCAAAAGGAAAGAATTCGATGAACTGAAGGGTGAAGTAGAACATATGCGGGAGAACATAGAGAGGGGAACGGACCTATCCCATCTATGTTAGAGTTGACGAGAAGAAGTTCTGAAGGATCCGATGAGAAAAGAGATCGATCCTCCTTACCGCAACGTTCTTTCGTACGTGATAAAAGTGATGGACGAAGACGAGATAGCGGCTGAAAAGGTCCGGACTATCCTGAACTGGAAAGTTGCAAGTCAGAGGAAGAAGTGTACGATCGAGCGATCAAAGCCGCCGAAAAAATACTGGATTTCGACATGTGCTGTTTCGACGCTGTCGAAGAAGATGAATTCGTTTT
>PWHU01000055.1 GCA_003555395.1 Thermoplasmata archaeon | reverse complement strand
CTTAAAACGCCTGAGAAGATATTCTGGAAAAGACTTCGTTCATATATTTTAGGTAACTTTTTCGAAATGACCAAAAAAGGTGATAAAATATGAAACGAAATAATTCGCAGATAACACAGTGCCTTAGTTTGAAGGCAAAGCTTAAATATCATATATCCACTGAGTTCTGATGAGGATCTACGATGACTCACTGGCAAGGTAAATCTAATAGAAAGATAACAGGCGGCAAAAGGTTCTACCACAGAAAGAAAAGGAAGTTCGAGATCAGTCGGGACTATGAACTGCCGATGGTGGCTGAAAGTAAAAGGAAGATCATCAAAAGTAGAGGCAATAATGAAAAGGTGAGGATCGTCGGCGCCGAGCAGGTGAACCTGTCCGACAGCGAAGGCAACGTCACTAGAGTAGAGATCGAGAACGTGATAGAAAACCCAGCTAATCCAAACTACGTTCAGCGAAATATCCTTAACAAGGGTGCGATAATCGAAACTGAAAAAGGCAGAGCCAAGATAACCTCGAGGCCCGGGCAAGATGGTGTCCTCAACGCTGTCCTGATCGAGGAATAGGATGGTAAGGAAAAAAAGAAAGACTTGGATCATCTATCCAGAATATTTTGATAAAAATCTTTCTAGGTCTGACGGTAGAAGAGTCTCTTTGGATCTAGCAGTACCATCACCTAAGCTCGAGGACATAGGAAGTGTACTCGATGACTGGAACATTCCAAATAGGTTAGAAGACCATGAGCATTATCCTGCGAAGTGGTATGAAAGGAACGGTAGGATATACATACCTAAACAGAAGGGTACCAAACAGGAAGTGCTCAAAAAGATCGGTGAGGAACTAAAAAAACGCAAAAAATAACTTTAAGGCGTCTCTCGTTTTATCTTCAGATAAGTCACTTTTCCATCTTCTAGTACACCATAGATGAAATCTTTTTTAACGCTGTGAGCGACCCGCACGGCTCTGCTGACTTCATACCATCTGCTTTTGTGATCTTTTTCTACTGGCTGAACGATATATTCGGCATGTATCTCTTCTGGATTCCCGGCATAGGCTCTGAATTCCGTGCCATACTTGAAACCTGTTTTCGGGATCAATCCTTTCTCTCTAAGATCTCTGTAAACCTTGTTCATCAGACTGAATCCCTCTTTCTTGGAGTGCTCTGATTCTAATGATTCTAAAGACTGTGAATTTTTATCAGTATCCAATTCCAAAATATCTCTTTCTTTGAGATAGAGGGTCTCGTAAAAAGAAAGTTTGAGCGAATCATTTTCTTTAGAACCGTAAAAATTTTTATCATGTAATCCTTCAAACCCGTTATTTATTATGCATTTATCGCCATATATAGTTCCTTTTAACTTCTTACCGCAGTACTTTTCGACCCTTCCTTTTAAGTCGATCGTCGAAAATCTGTAATATGTCACATCGCCTTCTTCGTCAACTAGAGCCATGAGCATGATCTTACCCAGATTGGAGATCTTTTTGTTCGCCTCTAATACTTCTTCCAGCTGGAAGTTTTCTTTCTCCCTAGCGGTGCACAGCCAGTATTTTGATGGTGTCTTTCCGGGACCTCCACCTCTTGGAAAGACTCTAAAAGACGCCGGGTCTGAAGCTTCTTTCAACACATAGCCTCTTGATCTCATGTCTTTGTATGCAGGATATTCTCTCATGAATTTTTTCTTAGAAACCCTATCCAGTATATCCTCTTTTTTTGCAATTTGATCTTCTTCGTCTACTATTTTCAAGCGATCGTTCTCTAAAAGATAGAGTGCTTCGTAGATATCCAACTCCAAAAAATTTCCTGACTGCGGCTGGCCGAAGTAGCCCTTGTTATATAGCCTGCTGGCTTCCTTCTCGTCTTCGACCACTATCTTGTCTTCTTTCAGTATACCAGCCATGTGATATCGATGGTCTCAAGGGAAAGGAATTATAAAAGTGTGTTCTTTTTGGCCGTAAAACAAGGTGTCGATGATATGTCCACTAAAATACTCGTCATATCAGATATCCACGGATCTATGAGGAGTTTGAATAAGATCAGAGCGGCATACCACAAATATGGATTTGACTTCGGCGTGATCTGCGGAGATATAACTCACTTTGGTGATAAAGAAGATGCAGCGGATATCCTTGAAAAGATACCAACAGAAGTGATAGGTGTTTTAGGAAATTGTGATCCACGACCAGTGGAAAAAGCCTATGAAGAGACAGGTAATGAATACATAGAATTGAAGATGGTGAGTAAAAGAGGGATCGATTTTATAGGGCTTTCTGGATCTAAATACTCTAAGGACAAAGTGGATGTTTTCAAAGAGAGATCGAAGGGAGCCGATATATTTGTTTTCCATCAACCACCTTATGGTTACCTCGACGAGGCTTCTAGAGGAAAACACATAGGAAGTGAAAGATTACTCACTGTTATAGAAGAGAATCGACCTAAAGTTGTACTTAGCGGTCATGTTCACGAAGATAGAGGTGTGGTAGAAGAAAAAGGCACGGTATTCATGAATCCCGGACCTGCAGCGGACGACAAATTAGGATTGCTCGAGATCGAAGGAGATAAAGTAAAACCGAAATTGATCTAAACTTACAAGTGGTTTTGTTTTTTCCTAACATAAACATGAAAATGGAAGGTGTTTAAATTTTTT
>PWHU01000154.1 GCA_003555395.1 Thermoplasmata archaeon | reverse complement strand
TGATGTTCTCATCTCTGTCTGCTGCAAGGTCTTCGGTCTTGACCGTCATGCTCTCTCCGGACCCTGGGTCGTCCACGTTCACGTCCACGTAAGCCCCTTCTTCAACGAAGCGGGCTCGTATGATCATGTCGAGGAATAGGCTGAATCTTACAGTTGCGTTAAGCAGGCTGCCGTTCACCGAGAAGGCCCTGTCGTTCGAATCGTGCCACTCGGACCCTTTAGTCATGTGTTCGAAGTTTCTCAGCCGGCAGCCGTGATCGAATACGTACTGCAGGACGTCGAAGCAGTCCAGCGGCTTTACCCTGTCCTGTTCGTCCTGTGCCGTCTGATCTATGTCTTGGACCATAACAACTTCTTCTTCGCTGTCGAGGTCTTTCATCACGCCTTCGAGGCTCATAAATAGAGAGCCGTCACGGTCCGATAGGTCTGTTACGTATCCGTTGAATAACTCGGTCCTCTCACCGTAGAGGTCTGTCCTTTCCACGTCTTGTTTGTGAGGGTGGGAATATATGAAAGCCGGAGCTCCACCCTGCAGGTGATCGACCAGCTCTTGGTCCCTGTTCATCTCTATGTGTCCTTCGTGAGTTCCATCTTCCTTCCATTCTACCTCGTAGTCCTCGTAGGTGGCGCTCTTTCCGTACTCGTACCTTGCGAAGCCGAGAGCTGTGTGTATCTTCGCTTCCTTTCCCCATATTCCCATGACGTCCTTGGTCCATCCTGCGTCATTTTCCGGGAAATCATACTCGAGTATGCAGCTCTTCGGCGGTTCCGAGGCCTCTTCTTCCTGCGCATATAATTTTACCTTGCTGCCGATCTTCTCGTAGATTAGACCCCACTCGAGGGCCCTCGTCGTTGTTTGATCATACGTCTTTTGCAGGTTCCACGCCTCCGTTTCCGGATCGTAGTGCACTTTTCCGAGTATCAGGTCAAGCAGCATCGTCTCGAAGGTCAGCTGCTCGCCTCTGCCGAGCTCTGTGCCTCCTGTATCTTCGGCTACAGCGGTGAAGAGATAGTCTTCACCCTTGGCCAGCCCTGTCAGCTGTTCCCTGAATATCGAGGGCTCCGTTACTGTCTGCGGTGTCGTCTCCTGCCAGCCCGGGAGGCCGTTGTTGACCTCCAGATCGTGTTCCCATACGTAATAAGCGTCAGTCCATTCCTCGTTATAATGATCTCTAAAGACAAACTCCAGACGGGTTTTGTCCGCTATCCTTTCCACGGTCATGAAGCAGCTCTCGTTCGTGTCCGTGTTCTTGTCGATCGAATCTATAGATATCCTGTCGAATCCCCACCCTTCGAAGTTTTCCTCTATTATCCAGCTGTGTCGGTGTCCATGGATCCACGCTATCACGTTGTAGCTGCCTATGTTAGCTCGCAGCCATCCTCTTTCGTCCGGATCCCAAAAGTCCGGTATATCCTGAGCCCACTCTCCGTCAGTGCACGGTCCTTGATGACACATGATCACTGTCGGTATGTTGGGATCGTCGTCCATCAGGGACTTGAACCAAGCGTTCTGCTCGTCGCTGATATACATCTTCCTGCCGTATCCTCCGCTGTAAGACCAGTTACCGTCGCCTTCGTCAGATAGCCAGATAAAGCGCACTCCAGCTATTATCTTGCTTCCCCAATTCGGCTCAGTTATCAGCGGAGCGTCCTCCGGTTCATCCCACCACCATCCGTCTACGTCGTGGTTCCCGAGGACAAAGTTGTATCCGTGATCTAACCGGTCCATCTCTTCCTTGTAAGAAGGCAAAGCGTCAGCTCTGTTCTCCACTACATCCCCGAGCGTTATGGCATGGTCGGATATTCCGAGGTTCATGGCGTCGTCCACCGCTTTCTCAAGGTCGTCGGCTGAATAGTCGCCTCCGTAAGCTGTGTGAGGATCCGAAAGAATCCACCACGTCTTTTTTTGATGTTTGGAGTATTCGAAGTGGGCTTCTACCTGTGAGTAGCTGCCCAAGTTGGGGATCTTTCCCTCGAGTATCGCTTTCTTCGGTCCTACTACGTCGCTGCTAACCGTGTCCACTGTAAAAGAGCTGCCCACCTCAGCTGTCGGTTCCAAAGCATCGTAGCTTTCCTCGCTCTGCACTTCTGCCTCCTGTGATAATATCATCCAAAGGTCGAAGGATAGGTACTCGTTCCCTTCCGCATCGGTTTCCGTGATCTCTTGCACTCCTAAGACCAGACCCCATGGGAATACGTTTCCCTCTTCGCTGCTAAGATCCTCTCGCTTCACGGAAAATTTAGAGTGATCAAAGCTCCTGTAGGAATAGACCAGCCCGGGAGCGTCGATATCTCCGACGTATTTCTTCCTTGATCGGAGATTTCCAGCTCTCTTATCCCACCCGTAGTTCATGCTGTCGATTTCCTCCACGTTCTGTAGGATCCCGAGTTCTATCAGTACGTCGTATTTTCCTGCCGTGTTCTTTCTCAGGTCCATATCTGTTCCTCCATAGATCTATAGGACTCAGGCGCCGACCTGAGTGGAACTGTTTTTTTGCTTACTTTTTTTCCAGCTCCTAAAAAAAGTGAGTCGGTTTTTTGAGTGCGCTTTTTGCCGAATTCAAAAAAGCCCCTTGAACTACCACCGAGGGAGTTCAACCCGTGCCCGCTCTGGGTATAGGGCGGGGTGTCGTTTGGCTTTCC
>PWHU01000039.1 GCA_003555395.1 Thermoplasmata archaeon | reverse complement strand
TGCCGGGTGGAAGCATACCTAGGGACAGTCCGGACATGAGACAGAGGATCATGAACATGATCGTCAAGAACGCCCGTGGATACGAGTTACCGAGAGAGGACTACCTGAACGAGGATTTCGTTAACAGGTACACGCTGAAGGCGACGAGAAAAGTTGCGGAGCTGGACGACGACCTGATAATCAACGGCAGTGCAAAAGGCGGAGTTTCCGGTCTTGACGACGTGCCTTATCAAACGTTGAGCCCGCAGAACGGCACTTGGGACGACCACAGCGATTCCGGCGCGACTCCATACGCTGACGTGGTGAAGATGCTGGAGAAGTTGAGAGATCAGAGCGACGACGGGTTCGGACAGAACCCTGCCGCTTTGGACCTGGTGATAGACGGCAAGACAGAGGCTCAGTTGTACCTGAGTCACGGGGCTGAATCCGAGAAAGGCGACGAGACGATGAACAGGATCGCCGGTCTGGTGGGCCGTATAAGAGTCATACCCACGGTACCTCAAGGAACGGCGTACCTCATGGAGACCGGACCGGAGATAGGCGAGTACATAGTTGCCGAGGACATTACGGTCGAGAGAGCTGACTACATCAAGGACAACCAGGCGTACATAGGGAACGTCTTCTGCAGGACTCTGCCTCTATGGTACCAGCACGGCCCAGACGAGACGAGCAGCACCGCCATCGTTGAGATGGAAGGACTGGTCTAGTGAGGACAGTAACACGGTGAAACCTCCCTCCCATCTTTCTTTATTTTGCGCAGGAATCATCGATTCCTGCGATCGAAGGATGAAATCCTGAAATTTTTTGGTGAAGTCATGTCCAGCGGAGTCAACAAGGACGATCTGAAAAGGGTCCACGAGAGGATCGATGATCTGCAGGAGAACAGGCTGCAGGATCTCAAAGACACGAACGAGTGCTTGACGAAGATCAAGAAGTCGATAGCTTCTATCGAGAGTTCCCTCAAACAGCAGAGGGAGACCCTTGACAAGCTCTCCAGCAAGACGGAAAAACTGGCCGAAAAGAGAAAGGACTGGGACAGCGTGATTGACGAAAAGATAGAGAGGCACATCGCAGAGTGCCCCGCAACGGACATGTTGAAACTCAAGAGGAAAGGCCTCTTGGGAGGCGTTAGAAAATTCGGTAGAAAACACCCGTTCATAACCGGCGGTGGGGGGGCCGCGACGGTAACGGCGCTGATAAAAATAGCCTCCAAGATACTGGAATTTTTCGGATGAATTGAAAGATGATACCATGAAGATGCTGAAAAAAGTGAAGATGTGGCTGGCGTTCAAACTGTTGGATGTAGTCAGAGACGCTATAGACGAAGAGATCGAGGATAGTACGGACGAAGAGATAGAGAAGGCGTTGGAAGAGACGTTGACCGAGTTCTACGTGAGGAACGATGTAGACGAGAGGGATAGAGAGCTGATAAACGAGTTCTTGGAGTTTGCGAAGGAAGACCTCGCGCCTCACCTTTTGGAGAGGCTTGAGGCCTATCTCAGAAAGAGACGATAGACATGAACGAAGGACACCTGATATTTGGAGACAAGATCATAGAAAAGTTTGATCTAACGATCGATAGACAGTGGGCGATGGCCCCGGACTACGGAGTGTGGTTCGAGGATCGTGATGTGAACTTGTTCCTTCACAGGTTCACTCTTCACGGAATGGACAACGTGGAGAAGTGCATCAACGTCGTGAGGGAAAAGGGTCTGATAGAGTACGATCCCGATAGAAGAGAAGAGATCAGGACGCTCGTGGTGAGTCACAGCTTTTTGGATCTTTTCAACGGGATAGTGGTCCCGAGCTATCCCGGTTCTACAGATCTTAAATTTGTTTTCGATCAAGTCCGGAGATACAGGAGCTTTGCGCTCGATGATCCCTCCGGGCTGGACGAACTTTTCGAGGAGATAGTTGGCGAGTTCAACTCGCTCCAGGATCTTGAAGAGAAGATGAAAGAGGAGTACAAGATGGTTCCTTGGAAGACTGGGGAAATGACGGATAGGATCGTTGAGCATTATGAAGAAAAAATTTCGAACTGAAGAGAGGTTGAAACTATGTCAGAAAGAATGAAGTTTGAAGTGAAGAAACGAACGACTTATGAGGGTAGAAGATGGAACCCCGGCGATATCGTTGAGGTTTATGTCGATGAGACGGAAGAATATCCCCTGAAAGGCATGATAGAGGCCGGAATTGTCGAAAAGATCGAGGTCGACGAGGAAGTAGAAAGAGAAGTCCTTCTCGACGGCGACGAGCTGGTGAATATAGACGGTATAGGCCCGAGTTATGCCGAGGACTTGATGGAGAAATACGAGACGGAAGAAGAGCTTTTGGAAGCCGACGACGAGGAAATAGCGGAAGTGCATGGTATCACCCCCGAACTGGCTGAGAAAGTGAAAGATGAATTGAGGTGAGTCAGATAATGACTGAAATAGACAAAGAAGAGATAGTTGAAGGTAACGACAGGATACCTGATCAAGAAACTGCGGCTGCAGCGGATGAAGAGAGAGACGAGTTTGCTGAAGATGTTGAGAAATTGCGGCAGATGAAGAAGCAGCAGATGGAGAAGCTGCAGGAAGCGAAGCAGATGGTCGAGAGGCTGGAGAGATCGATAACGAAGATCGACGGCCAGCTGGAGTTCATTCAGTACAGGAGAAACAAGTCAGATGAAGAACAGGTGGAATGATATGGATTTGGAAGAACTGAAGAAAGAACTTTCGGACGAAAAAGAGGCGAGCCTTGAGTTGAAAGGCAGATGGACAGCGATAGAGAGAGATCCGGAGACCGGTGAAGTGTTGAACGCTTCGGTTTCGGAGAACGTCATAACGGAAGATGGAGCAGTGGCTTTGGCGGATATGCTTGCAGGTAATTCCGTGACCGATTTCACGTATATAGCGATAGGAGACGGACCTGCGGCTGGCGATACCGAGAGCGTGACGCAGTCCTCGCTGACGAACGAAGTGTCGAGGGTGCAGGACTCTTCACCCACGACCGCGGACGACGCCAACGGCCACAAGGCTTCATGGACAGCCGTTTTCGGACCCGGGGCCTGCGTTGCCACAGAGTTCGGTCTGTTCAACGCCGATACGGGAGGAACGATGCTGAGCTACAACATACCGGCGATAGCAAAGGACGCCGAAAATGCTGAACTGACGCTCAATTACGAATTGGTCGTTAACGAAGGCTGAGGACACTGAGCTATGGCTGACATCCCCTGGGATCAAGACGTTAGCACGGACGACGTGACGCCTCCCTCGGAGTGGAACGATTTCAAGGACAGAGTCATATCTATCGCAGGTGACAAGTCTATAGGCGACGGCTTTACACTTCTAAAGGCTGACACCAAGGCGAACAGACCTTCCGCAGGATACGCCGGAAGGATGTTTTATGCTACCGACGAGGGAATATGGTATAGAGATGATGGTTCCTCCTGGGTTGAGCTGGTCAGAGCTGAAGGACAGATCAGGCTGAATTCCTTAGCGGAGAAAGATTACTCTTCTCTCGATGCGGTCCCCTCCACATTCACTCCGGAGGCTCACAGTTTGGCTGGAGGGTCCCACAATTCTGACACTCTAAGTGACCTGAACAGTAAGATAGACGATGCAACGCTCGATGATCAGGGAAGCACTCGTTTTCCCGAAGTACACGGAGATACCGAACACGACAGCACGGTAGCCACGGATGGAGACGCGCAACCTCCAGAGACGCATAACTTGGCCGGAAGTGCACACGGCTCGGATAGTTTGGCCGACTTGAACAGCAAGATATCAGACGCTACACTCGATGATCAAGGGAGTGCGAGAACGCCGGAGACTCATGGTGATGGAAAGCACGACAGCACGGTCGATTCATCGGCAGTTTCAGCAGTTGAATCTTCCACTCTATCGATGGCCGGGAACGTGAATCCTGACAGTGACAACGCTCGGCAGCTGGGGCAATCAGGAACAAGATGGTCCGCTGTGTACGCTGTAGATGTTTACGGGACCGTTCATTACGGCGACCTCGCCTTCACAGAGAAAAGGTGCGAGATCTGCGGTGAGAAGTTCGAGGAAGGCGACAAGGTGAGCCTGATAGTGAACGAAGTCAAGGAAGATGGTACCTACCTGGTTCCGAAACATGAGGGCTGTTAAGATGGCTATAAGCTGGTCAGAGGATATCTCTTCCGGAGCTCCGATCAACGGGTCGAACGTGGCCGAGATCAAGAACGAGATCGATAACATAGCGAGTTATTTGAGCGTGTCGCTCACGTGGGATCATTTCGACAGCGACGGAACACCCGCTGACACTGTGGTCAAGAGCGTTCAGGCGCAAGAGCTGCGGAGCAATACGGAAACTATAGAGAGCAACAAACACAGCGCTGTTTACTCGGGCCACAACGACGGAGACAACGGTTCGGATTATGGAACTTACGAGTCCGGAGTTCACACCGTAGATAACGGAACTCACAACGGGTCGGTGACTTGAACATGGCGATCAGCTGGTCAGAGGATATCTCTTCGGGAGATCCCGTGGAAGCCGCAGACTTTCAGGAGATCAGACAAGAGGTCGATGATGTCGACGATGAAAAGTGCGACGGGCACTTCACGGACGTTCAAAGTAGTGAGTGTTCCTCGGACAACGGTACGTACTACTCAGGTAACGATGGTTCGGAGAATAGCACTTACTGCTCTTTACACGATGCCACTTACGATTCTTCGCACGACGGAACATACGACGGAACACACGATGGCTCAGATTACGGTAGCGATTACGGTTCTGACTACGGTACTGACTACGGTGACGATCTTTCTTCGGACGACGGTAGCTACTACAGTTCCCACGACAAGGACTTCTGCGATATGCTGGCGTGATATAGATGGAAGGAGAAAGCAGCGATGAAGGTGGACTTTCAGCCCGAGCGGTGGCAGCTGAAGTGGTTTCGAGCGGTTACTGCCCCTTGGATTGCGATTACTGCTACATCCCGAAGACGCCGGAGATGAGGGAGATGCATGACGATATCGTTGAGGAACTCAAGACCGGAGAGTGGATAGACCAGCTGGACGAGCTGTACCAGGACGTGAACTACCTCTCCTTTTGGGGGACTGAACCACTTCTTACCCTCGATGTTGTTGCCGATCAGATAGATGAAGCGGTCGAGAGATTCGGAGGTCTCGAAAAGGTGACTTTCTCGACCTCCATGTGTTTGGACCCCTCTCCTATCGCAGAGCTGAAGGAGAAATTGGACGAACATGACATAGGGATCAGTTGGCAGGTTTCGGCCGACGGGCACTACACCGATGAAAACAGGATAGAAGGAGCTACGGAGAAGATCAAGAAGAATTTGATAGAGCTCGGAGAGACGCTCGACGAGGGCGAACTGACCGTCAGGTGGAAGGGAACAATCGGTATCGAAAACATCCGGGAGATGGCAGAGGATCCGGATGAGATAGAGAGGTACATGGAGTATTACGACGAGATCCGTGAAGAGGTCGAGGACGCCACTGATAGAATAGGATTCGATGAAAAGAGCAGGGTCCCGACCTTGGCAGTTCCCGGGAAATACACTTCGGAGGATGGAAAGGCCTTTGCGAAGTACCTCCGTAACATGGTGGATCTGGGCTATTCCACTACCTACACCCCCAGGCTGAAGAGGGTCATGAGGAACAGGCGAAAGCTGGAGGAAAAGCCGGCGATGTTCACGTGCTCCGGTGGAGACAGCAATTTCGGGATCGACGACGGTAAGGCTCACATCTGTCACAGGACCTTCTATCACGACAGAAAAGATTACCTTGAGTCCATCGAGGATCAGGAAGAGTACAAGAACTGGGACGTTTCGCTCTTCGAGGAAGGGATCCTTGGGATGGAAGCGGAGAACTACATGGCAGAGAAAGGAGATGATCTTATCAGGTTTCAGTACATCATGAGGAACTTTCACGATCACTGGATGTTGAGGTTAGATAATACAAAAGCGATGCTTATGGAGCTGGCGAAGTGCGGGCAGGCCGACGAGATCTACCTTGAGGATGAAGGGCTGCGCAGTTTGCTCTCGCTCTTCTTGCACACGTCTCACAGCTGCCCGGTGGAGAACTTGCTCAATACAGGAGTGGTACACTTCATGCCGGTCTCGATCATGCGGCTGTGGGCCAACGGAGCCTTTCAGGAATTGCTGAAGACCATGGGAGATGACTTCATGGAACGTCAGGACAGATTGACGGTAGGAGGTAGCTGAAATGTTCGAAAAAGAGAACGACGAGCTCGGAAAATCTTTCCTTGAGAGGATGTACTTCCGGGAATGGAAGAAAAATGCAGGTGAAAGAAAAGAGAATAGAGCGACACTTGAGCTGGATTCCTCCTACGAGTGCAACCTTGACTGTAAATACTGTTATGTCGCGAGATACGGAGACGAGCTTTATCCCGACGTGGATGAAAGCACGATCTACGAGAACGCCGAGAAAGCGATCGAATGGCTCATAGCGAACGACATGAACCCGGATCTTGAGATGTTCGCCGGTGAGCCGCTGGTGAAAGACGTGAATTTTGAAATATTGAACATGGTCCTCGACAAGTTCGAGGACGTTGAGAAGTCTCCGAGAAGGATAGTGATCCCGACCAACTTCACGTGGATAAAGAGCGAGGAATACCTTGAGAGGGTAGAGAAGTTGATGGAAAGGTCAAGGGCCCATGATATGCCTATTTACCTTTCCGCCTCCATAGATGGTAAATATTGTTCTGACAACAGGCCTCCTATCGAGTTCACGGAAGAAGATTACGACAGGATATTCGAGTTCGCTAAGCGGTGGAACGTTGGCTTCCATCCGATGATATATTCCGAGGGTATAGAGAAGTGGAAGGAGAATTTCCTATGGTTCCAGGAAAAGTTCCAAGAGCACGATATTCCTTTCGATCATATCTACCTTTTGGAAGTCAGAAATAGAGAGTGGGGCAAGGAACAGATAAACGAGTTCGGAGAGTTCCTGAAGTGGCTGGTGGACTGGACCATGAGCAAGTTGGGTAAAGAAGATTTTTTGGATTTCCTTTTCGAGAATGGTTTCAACATATTATCTAACCCCCTCGGGACCGTGGGCAGAGGGATAGGCTGCTCTATCCAATCGACCGTCTTTTTGAGACTTGCAGATCTCGGTATAGTGCCGTGTCATAGACTATCTTATGATCAATTCAATCTGGCGCAGCTGGGAGAGAACGACGCCTCACCCGACGGCGACGATGCCGCCGCCGACCTCGGCGTCTCGATCAACAGGCCGGAGCTGTTAGTGGGTCATTCTGCTTTCGACAACGACTATCAGCCCATGTGCGAGCAGTGCATGATCAACAGGCTTTGCACGGGGCAGTGCTTAGGTGCGATGTACGAAGAGACCGGCGACATGTTTTCCCCGATCCCCAACGTCTGCCGGTTGAAGTTCAAGAAAGTGGCGAGTTTGGTTGAAAAATTCAAAGAGATAGGTATTCTGGAAGATATCAAGCTAAGAGTTGAAGATGCTAAAACCGTTCAGATAGAGAAATTGGAGGATTTGTTATGAGTTTTGAATCTACAAAGAAGAGATTGAGAAAGTTGGCGAAATGCGAGAACGAGGCGAAGAAATACTTCTCCGCAGAGGTCTTCGAGATGGTGGGAGATAGCATGGAGAAGATGATAGAGATACTCGAGTGCCTGAACGAGGGCAATACTGTCATAGTTGGCAGAGAGGACAAAGAGAAGCTGCTGAAAGGTGCAAACATAATCCTGGACACCGCCAAAGATGAAAAGATAACGGACTGGTTCAGGGATTTTTCCCTCGAATACGCAAGGTTGATGGGCAATTTTGACGACAACGCCATGGGAGACGGGCGGTTGAAGAGGAAGGCGCAGCTGATAAAGAGGCTGGTGAACTCGAATTACGCCTTAAGAGATCTCCTGCAGCTGACGAGGGAGATGAAGAACTTGGACAGGAACAGGGACGCCACGAAGATGGCGAGGCATTACTTGGATTCCCTCGAAGAATGATAAAGGATAGGTATGAAGAATGGCAACTACAGGAGTTCAGCATCCAGCAAGTCATCCCCTCGACTGGGGAGTGATCGAAACAGAGTGGAATGTGGAGGATAGCCTGAGCTTTGTCGAGAACAGCCTGAAAGAGATATTGTTCAAACCCAAAAACGGTTTTCTTTTTTCGGAAAGAGCTTCTAACGAACTAAATGCCTCTATTTTTGAGAATTTCAACCTGTCAGATCTTTTTGAATCCAGCTTAAAAGGAATGCCGGTTTCAGCGCTCAATTTTAGTCAAAAAACATCTGAGAGCATAGTATTTGTGATGGATCAAGACCATATCCTCTTCTCTAAAAGAACTTCTAACGAACTAAACACCTCTATTTCTGAGCGTTTCATCCTCTCGGATACTATCGGATACAGCTTGAAAGGAACACCGGTTTCCGGGCTCAGCTTCGGCGAGAGAACAGCCGAAAGCCTGGTATCGTTCGTGGACCAGGATTTAGTGGCCGATGTTGTGGGGAGCTGGAAGGTGTCTGCAACCATGATGGAAGATGCAGCCGTCGGTCAAGAGCCGAAAGGACAGTTGGTGAAGAAGTTTGAGGATCAGCTGGAATTGACAGATGATCAAACCCACAAGCTTGAGCAGATATTGACTCAAGCAGTCAACCCTGAAGAAATAAAGTTCACGGGCTTGAAGCATCCCGCTGCACACCCTTTGACTTGGGATACCAAGGAGAGAGGTCTGAGATACAAGATGGCTTTCGATAAGATAGATCAGCTCGATCCAGGTGATCAGGTGGGAATTTCCCTTGCTAAACGGGTTTTCGACGATATGAACATGGATACTCAGACCATCAGTCAGATCATAGAGACTTTCCCCGAACAGCTGGAATTGGCTAAAGGGGATGATGAATATACTATAGAGACGAAGATGAGGCAATATCTGAAACCGGAAGCGAACCTCCGGATAGCCCTTGTGGATTCTATACTTCAAGAGATGAACCTGACAGATAATGCAGTTAAAATGTTGGAAAAGGCCTACAGCGATGAACTGGATCTGACGGAAAAGGATGCCGAGTACAGCTTGAACGTTGAAGTAGAAGAAAACGTCGATTTGGACGTGGAGTTGGTCTGCTCTTTCATAGCCGAGATGGTCCAGGAACTCGGGATCGGTGATGAACCGTCCCCAGAGCTGGTGACGTTGTTCGCAGATAGCCTTCTTCTTGACGAGGAAGAAGTCTATGAGCTGCTTAAAGAGGTGGAAGAGGATCTATCTCTTGACGACTATATCAGGCTCGTAGGAGCTGTTGAATTGGTCCTGAACATCAGGGACAGGATAGCCCAAAAGGAGAGGATAATGGACAGGATAGAATTGGAAAAGGAAGTGAAATGATGTTGAAATTGGATAACGTGGACTATGGAGACACGAAGATAATAGAGCTGGAGACCTTCATAAACGTGCCCTTCAACGACAATTCCGTGGTTGAGAACATGGACTCGGTGACGTTGAAGGTCTTCAGAGGCGAAGAGCTGGTGATGGAGGAACCGTTCACCAAGAACGACAACGGAGAATACTACGTGTATCTGCACACTCATGATCTTCCGTCACCGGATACCTACCTTGTACAGATCCTTGTTGATTACGGCGGCAGCAAGAAGGTGGAGGAAGGACACTTGAAAGTGAATGACACGGGAGGTGATCTAACGGATGGTTACGAGCTACAGTGATGAAGAGGACGTTGAGAACAGGTTGGTCCTCGGAGATCATTATTCCGGTGAAGTGGAACAGATACAGGACTGCATGGAGAGGGCTCACCGCTGGATACGGCACAAGTTCGCCTCTCATGGCAAGATGGACGAGCTACCGGATCCTTCGGAAGAACTGCCGGCGGACTTCGAGATCCTTAAAGATATCGAGGCCACACGGGCCGCATATCTCTACAAGAGCGACATGATGCAGTGGGCCACGGACCCGAGCAGTAGAGAGGGGGAGAAACTGACGAGCTGGAAAGAACGGTCTGAAAGGATGCTGAAGCAGCTGATCAGGAGAAAATGGGGCGACGAGTTTTACGCCTTTAGCGACAGGTGATTGAATGTTGAATACTCATGAAGAGGTCCTATTCGGAAAAGACGGGAACAAAGGGATGATCGACTGGATCATGGAGAGGGTCGAGGAATACTACGAAGGTGAAGATATCATAGTGTTCTCGAACGACATAGCGAGTGGAGATGAGCTGAGGAAAGGCAATTTTCCCTCGGTACAGATCTATCCCGATGGAGATGAGTTCGAAAGGAAAGCCGACGGGTCCATGCTTCATGAGATAACTATAGGTATTGCTGTTAGCACGAAAGGTCCTCAAGAAGAGGCCTTCAAGGAATCCTCCCACATGGCGGAGGAACTGTACACCTACTTCAAAAATGTAGTACCAAGGATAGGCCCTATCAGGGATCCGCCGATAGAAGGTGAGATATCGTACTCTTGGGACGGTTTTCAAATGAGTAAGAAGGGAAATTCCCGGATATCAAACTCCAACGTGAGTTTGACTTATGAGTTCAGGTGTTAAAGATGGCAGAAACGGAAGAAGTGGTGAACACGGACAAGGCATGGTCGGGATTCAGTACCGAACCCGACCTCGACACGGGTATAACCGTGACGGATGGAGCTACGCTGACGATTGATCAAAGGGCTAAAGCCTATTGGATCTACGTGGAGAAAGGAACGCTCGCGATAAACACGATGGAAGACGTGAGCTTCAAGGATCCGACTCTCACGCTCAAAGACGATAGTAAGGCAGGGATCATGGTAGGGAACGGAACTATAGACGTGCTCGAAACGAGCGAGAGTGCAGCGGATGCTGGCTATGAGGAAACGTTGGATGCGAAGTTGAAGGAGAAACCTAAGGCTGTGATCAGGAACGAAACCTTGATAAAAAATACCCGTATCGAACCTCCAGAGAACAAATGGTTTTTTGTACCCACCGAAACGGAGTGGAGCTTCCATAACCCTCACCTCCTCGAAACGTACAACACGCTCCCGCTGATCACTTATTGGGAGGACGTTGAAGGAACGTGGAAACAGAGGATCCTGACCTTCGAAGAAGGGATATGGGGAACTGAGAGAGAGAAGGAGACGGAGCTTCACAAGAAAACGATGGATGGAGGCGAGAAGATACGGCTGAGTTACGATAGAACAGAAGAGAAGACATGGGAAATAGGAGGTATATTCGACAGAAGGTACGAGGGCAAAGAGAAGTTGAAACAGCTCTATCGGCTCGCAGGCCCTTTACAGAGAGACACGCCGGTCTTCTTCGTATGTGAGAACAAGATCTCCTACATCATGATCAAAAACGTGGAGCACGAGGTAGAGAGGAACTTCTACCGATGGAATATGCTGATAAAAGAAGAGGATGAAGCTGTCGCTGACAGAATATATACTTGAGGTGAACGGCAATTGACTATCAGGAAACCAAACTACACCCCGAGCCAGCCCCCCTGCGCACCGGCGTTGAACTCCCTCGTTGGTAGTTCAAGGGTCTTTTTTGAACTCGGCAAAAAGTGCACACAAAAAACCGACTCACTTTTTTTGAAGGCTGGAAAAAAAGTGAGCAAAAAAACCGTTCCACTCGTGCTGGCGCTCGAGTCTTTTGATCCATGGGAGGAACAATTTTGGACCTAAGAAAGAACACTGCAGGAAAATACGACGTCTTGATAGAGCTCGGAATCCTCCAGAATGTGAAGGAAATAGACAGCATGAACTACGGCTGGGACCGGCGAGCCGGAAACCTGCGATCGAGGAAAAAGTACGTCGGAGATATCGATGCTCCGGGCCTGGTTTACTCCTACAGAGACTTCGATCACACTAAGTTCTCGGTGAAGAGAGAGGAACTGGCCGACCAGGAAGGGAGCGTTTTCCCATGGGGCCCGGTCTTCGGAGTGGAAGAGATCACGGAAACGAATCAGGAGGGCGAGGAATACCTCTCCTTCGACCTGTGGATGATATTATCGCAGGAAGCGGAAACGCAGAGTGAAGAATCTTACGTGAGCTCGGAAACGATCGCAGAGGAAGGCGATTCTTTTACCGTGAACACGGTTAGCAGCGACGTAGTAGGACCGAAGAAAGCGATACTC
>PWHU01000139.1 GCA_003555395.1 Thermoplasmata archaeon | reverse complement strand
TTCTATAGAAGACCTTTGAGTGAGATAGTGCGACCGATTACCGAGAAAGGGTTCGTTATCGAGAGGATGAAAGAGCCTATGCCTACTGAAAAATTAAAGGAAACACATCCAGAGTTCTACAAAAAGTTGACTAAAGAACCACAATTCCTGTTCGTACGGGCTAGAAAAGACCAACATGTAGAAGGATGTTAGGGTTTTAACTGATTTGCTAGACTAAAGAAAGTTATCCCATCAATCTTATATAGATAAAGAGACATATCATATCAGGGTGAAAATCATGAAATGCGTGATAATATATTGGTCTAGATATGGGCATGGAAAAAAAATGGTAGGGTATTTGACTGAAAAGCTGGAGGAGGAAGGGGTCGAAACAGAGAGTTTCAAGCCCGATGAGATCGATCCGAAAGAGATACCTGAAGCCGACGTATACGTTTTTTCGTCCCCGACAGAGGCGTTCAGGATAAAAAAAGATATGAGAAAATTCATGAAGAAACTAGAAAAAATGGATGATAGGAAGTACGGGATAATAAACACCCACGGCATGAAAAGAAACTGGTTGAAAAATATGGATAAGATCCTTAAAAAGAAAGGCATGGAGAAACTTGCCGCGATAGATTTTCAGATAGTAAAAGAAGGAGCAGAGGAAGGAAAGGCTCTTCCAAAAGATTGGAAAGATCGTTTGGACATATTCGTTAAAGATATTATGATCACCTAGGACATCTTTATCGCCGCTACTACCGAGAGAATTATACCCGATGATATCAAAGCTATACCGTACCAAAGATACGGTCTTTCGTCTTCGCTCACGTCGGCGATACCTCTACTAGCCTCAGACCCATCATCTCCTGCTGGTTCTGTATGGATCATGGCCACTATGCCGGCGAGGATCAATATCACGCCCAGGATGATCACGATAGTCTTCTTATCCATGTCTCCAATAATAAAGTTTCAACATCGATATAAACTTTTTCTAACTCCACTAGACAAAAACCGGAACCGTTATAACATGTATAGAGAAATGCATACGGTGTTCCATGAACTCCAATAAAATAGAACATCACGAGGTAAGACTAAAATTAGAACCTCAAAACGGTACTCTCAAGGCGATCGATAGGATATACATCTCAGGCTCGGACAAGCTCAATTTTCATCTTGGAAATAGGTTCGACCTTCTATCCATTGAGCAGGATTTAGAAGATCTAGATTGGATCGTGGAAGAGAAGGGTAAACTCACGACTCGATACGTAGTGAAAGGTTTGGACCCTGAAAAAGACCCATTAAAGATGATGTGGGAAGGCACGCTCGATTCCTTCGAAAATTATGGAGTATGCATCATCCGAAAAGATCTCGTAGAACTCTCAGGCTTCTGCTGGTGGTTCCCCACTATAGAACCCCAATCTCAATTTGAAAGATTCACCTATGATCTCAAAGTGGAGATCCCTGACAAATGGAAAGTAGTCACACCCGGAAAAGAGATAAAAAATGATCTTAGGCATTTTCGATATCGTCGGGAGATCGAAGATATATTCATCTGTGCATCGCCTTCTTTGAAGCCGTTCCGTAGAAACTGCTGTGATATAACTTTAGAATTGTATGTGCCTGACAGTCTAAGAAAGTTCAAAGAAGAATTGATGGACGACTTCTCTTCTTCTATCGAATTATGTTCTGACCTTTTCGGAAAGCTGAAAGAAGATAACGGTGGTCTTGCAGTTATCTCTCCCAGAGGTAAAGACGGAGCCGAATGGGGTTTTGAAAGGGACGGTCTGTGGGTGGTCGGAGATACTTTTGCCAGATATCTGATCGAAAACGATTGGAAAGTCGATGGTATGTGGAAATCACTCTCTCTGCACGAGACTATACACGGCTGGTTCGGTATCGGTGTAGAATTCAAAGAACCATGGTTGGCTGAAGCTATCACACAGTACCTTGAAGTGATATTGACAGCGATGATGTTTGATGAACTAGATCTTGAAAAAAAGTACTTCGATCACTATCGCGATAGGGTCGAAGAACGTCTTGCTAAAGAAGATAGACCTGTAAAAGAGTATACCTTCACGGACAACATGTACACACACTGGTATCTTAAAGGAAGCTGGGCATTCTGGGATCTGGAAGAAGCGGTTGGTAGGGAAGAACTGCTGGAATTTTTTAGAAAAATCTATCAAAATAATCTCGATGATTCTCTCTCTCAAAGAGAATTCACAAAGATATTAGAAAAAAACTTTGATCTTGAAAGTAGCTTCATGGAACACTGGTTCGAAGAAACGGGATTCGATCCGCTGTATAGGTCGCTCTCATAAAGGAACGTTCAAATCTTTCCAGATGAAAAAGGACTAGAAACCTTGCAGCTAATATTCTGTTTTTCCATGTTTAGGGCTAGAAGGAAGGTCTACTTAGGATGAGAAGTATACTAAACTCAGCCTTGACAATTTATATATGTCGAACACATTACTTCTCTACAATGAACGGGGGAGAATTTAAGCCTAGCATTTTAGAGATGATAAGAGCGCCGTTTCTCTTTGCTATAGTCGTACCATTGATATCCGGTACAATAGTTTCTGTAAAGATATCTAACTCTTTTGAACCTTTAGGGTTCGTACTCGTTTTTATAATCGGTATCAGCCTGCACATAACAACCAATGTTTACAACGACATATACGACACACTCCAGGGAGCTGATAACGACAAATCGAAGAAAAGTGAATTCAGCGGAGGTTCCGGTGTAATATTAGATCATCCAGACATTCTATCCAAGATGTATATGATAGCAAGGAGCGGAATCATCGTAGGGTTATCTAGTACCGTTTTACTCATGTTCTTTATAGACCGAACTCTGTGGCTGCCTCTTTGGGTATTGGTCACAATCTCGATCTTTTTGAGCAAATATTACACGGCAGGACCGATCAAGTTAGCCTATAGAGGGATGGGCGAGTTAGCAGTGGTTATAGGATTTGGACCTTTAGCCATATTACTATCCGGTTTCGGTCAAAATATCGGTTTTCATCCTATATTACTATCAATTTCACCCATCACCGGCTTTGGAACTCTATTCATAGTTTGGATGGGTCAGATGGTGGACCTTCCAACGGACGTTAAAGGGGGTAAAAAGGGATTAGTAGCTAGGTTAGGATTTAGTCGATCAAAATATGGATTGATGGGAGTTCATTTTCTAGCTCTCGCCAATTTACTGTTGGTTATAGTTCTATTCTTGAATCCGGGTTGGCCTCTTTTCGTGGTGTTTGTACCCCATGCATATCTTATACCGAAGATATGGTTTGAGTTGAAAGGTATGAAATGCCATCGATCTAAAATCCATTATATTTCGAAACTCAATTTCAAGTTGTATGTTTCGTTTTCTATACTCTTGATGTTAGGTCTTGGTATGGATCTCCTCCTTATGTGAATCAGATTCACAATCTTAACAATGCACCCTTCTCTAAAAGATGTTTAACTAATGCAGGAACAGGGCCAGGTATACCTACGGGAGAAAAGGATATCAGACCGTTCACATCTCCCAAACTTATTATCATAGGAAAGTTTACGTTGCTGTAACTCTTCAAAGGCCTGTTTTTGTAAGATCTCAGCACGTTCTCCGCTATGATCTTAGAATGAGAATCCGCATTATGTCCGGTTTTCTCCTCATCAGTATCGCTTATATCCCCACCGACGAAGATGTTTGGATTTGCTTTTAACTGGAGATGATCGTTAACTTTCAGTGTATTTCTCTCAGTAAAGCAAGGATCAGCAAATCCTTGAAATAAACTCCTATCAAAACTCAAACCAGTGCTCCAGATACAAACATCCGATTCGATCTTTCTGCCTTCACTGGTTAAGTATTCGTCATCTTCACGGCCGACCACTTTTTCATCGAGTATCATCTTCACACCTTTATTTCTTAGATATGTTTCAGCAAATAAAGATGCCATCTTTGGATTTCTCTCGATCAGTCTTTCGTGAGGATGGACTAAAGTAACATTCTTTTCAGTCTTAGAAGCGATCTCGGCAGCGACTTCAGTTCCTATCAAGCCCCCACCTACGATCAAGACATCATCCGCCTTTTCCATCCCTTTAGAAAGTTCCTTGACTCCCTTTCCTGAACTGACTGTAAAGACGTTCTTTTTGTCATCTAAATATATTGGATAATTTGCACCTAGAGATATCACTAAAATATCGAATTCAACCTTTCTTTCGATAGTCGAGACGTTATCTGGAGTCACCTTTACAACTTTTTCAGTGAGCACTTCGACATCGTTTAAAAAAGAGGAATACGACTTGATAATTTTCTTGTGATAATCTGGGTCAGTGATCAATTTGGGTAAGGACGGGTAATATTCAAAATAAGGTTCTTTATCTATCAGGATCACATCGAGTAAACCACGATTGTCCAATCTCTTAGCTACCATGGAACCACAGAACCCTCCGCCAAGGATCACCACTCTCATATACCTTTTAACTCATTAAAACGATAAGTAATTAATGCTCAAAAATCACCATATATACTCATTACTCTTTGAAAGACTAAAAACTTTTTTCACGAACATCTAAGACGTTTTTCTATATTGGAAATTTTACGTTCACTGACTTCTTCTGCAGCCTTATTATAAAGTTCAAAAAAATCGAACGGCTCTTTTATCGAGTTTATTATCTCGTCCCTAGAAACCGCAGATGAACGATCCATAATTTGCACCATCTTACCCGAAAGGAAATGTCCCTGTGGTATTCCTCTATTCTCCATATCCATTGTAAAATCGTTATAGAGTTCGGAAACTTCATCCGGGTTTTCAAATATCTGTTCTATCAATTCTTCAAGTTTGTCAAATATTTCATCGAGATTTTGCTGATAATATCGGACCATTTCATTGTGTCGTTCCGCATCGTCCCCATCAACTTCTGCCAAAGCTTCTGGAGAACAGAAGGCGTTAGCTAGACCTTCTCCCACAAGATAGGTTGATAGTTGTGCTAGGTAGCGTTTTTGTTTATCATCAGAATTTTTATATTCCTGGATACGTGGATATTTTTCCCACCAATAGTTAGCACCCATATGATGGAGCTCATGAGCGAAAGTATCTTCAGATATCATAGAATAATCGAAGTAAACTAATGAGAGGTAGACCGTTTCGTATTGGAACATACCCCCATTAAAACCATCTATGGTCACTATCAAAATAGGCTCTAATCCAGTTCCATCTGGTAAGTACTCTCTAGCTTTTTTAACCGTCGAGCCCCAATCATATTTTTTTATCTCTTTTACAGATGATCTCATCTTCTCTGGATTTTCTATGACCCTTCTCAATCCGTAGTCTATCTTCTGTTCCCACAGCTCTTGGATCGTCTGTTCTCCCTTCACAGACCCATAATTTCTTTTATTAGGTAATTGACCCAAAATTTGTTTGAACTTAGCTTCTTGATCTTCTATTCCTTCGTAGGCTTTTAACCAACGCTGGATATCTGGATGCTTTAAGATCTCATCGATATCCTGCTCTTCCAACTTCCGCTCCTCGTATATCATATCTAGTTTATCGAGTAATAGTAAGGCTCCTTCAGTTCTTACCTCCATGAGCTGTGATCGGATTTCATAGATAAATAGATTTGGTTCATATCTCTCCTTAATCCTTCAAACTTAGTGCTCTTCTCGCCTTTTCTATGTTGCCTTTTTTGGCATCCAATATGATACCCATCTCTATTTTTTCCTGCCCTAAAGCCTCGCTTACAATTTTAGCGATGAGGAAGGCCATGTTGATCTCGTCGTTGCATAGTACTGTAGAATAGGCCGGAGAGCCTTCAACTGCGAACCCTCCTATAGATATATCTTCATTTTTAAAGAAGAACCAGGGCCTTTCGATATTGGCAGGAGGCATATGATTTTGTTTCTGGTACTTCCGTTTAAAATCTTCATATTTGCCGGGAGTCTCTACGATAGTATCTTCTAGAGAACCTCCAAGTAAAACATCTATGAACAGTTCAGCAAACCAGTGAACCTCCCGTTTCTTTGGATTATGGTGTAACAACACTATTTTGATAAGTTTCGTGCCGGGCAGCGTCAAGTATAATATAGAGAATTTCTGTCCTCTCAGGACATCGAGTTTTTCTATTATCATGTCTACTTTCACGCCTTTCCACATGCCGTCAGTAAATTCCTCTGATGAAACATCTTCTATATCGAAAAAAGAGCCAAAAGTGCTCGGAGTCATGACCTTAGGCTCTATACCTCCGATGTGATTTTCAAAGTAACTTTTTGGTCGGACTTCAGGAAAACTGTCCGCAAGATAAGTATTTCCGTCAAAGTCTTCAAGTCTAATCAGATTTCCTCCAGAGGCGTCTAGAACATCGAACTGGATCTCTCCATTATCGACGTGTAAAACTTTCTTTCCTTCAACAATTTTCTCTTCCACCTTTACTTTTCCGTCTCCAACTATGATCACAGGCAGATCGAAATCGATCTCCATTTCACCGCTAAAATGAACTACGATGTTGTCAACACATATCGGAGTTTTTTCATCGACTTCTATATCAACGCACAGTTGTATCTCTTTTTTATCCTCTCTTTTAGAGAGCTCTATCTTGTCTCTACCGCCGCTGAAAGAAACGTCCATGCAGTCGGAAGATTTGACTTTATACTTGCCGGGCATGGGATAATCTACGGCTTTATCTATGATGACTTTCCTGTCAGTTGATTTCCCGGCTGTCAATATGTTATCGTTGATCCTAGCTTCGATGTGTTTTCTTTTTGTCTTCCCGTAAATCCTTTCATTTTTACATAAGGATCTCTTCCCAACCAGCCGATTCCAAACGTCTCTAAAGGAATTCAAAGACGGTTTTTTCACGGATATCCACAATCGAGTGCTTACGAAACTTCCTTCTGGTTCTAGTTTGGCCGCTACACTTTTCAATTCGCTGAGAAGTCCTCTCGCCAATTTTATCTTTTCGATGTTCTTGTTATCCCATATCAGGCCAGATACCCCTCCATCACCTATATCTTCATAAGCGGTCCAGGTTTCCTCCCAATCTTTTGGTTCAGTAGGCACTAATGGTCCGGATAACATGTCCGTTACAGGGTCGCTTTTTATTAAATCGCTGCCAAGAGGCGTATATATTCTAGCTTTACTCTGATAAGGTTCTGTCTCAAAAACCCACCTTCTAGTACTTGTTTCTGAAGCCACCTGTCTAGTTCTATCGCCTATGTTTTTCATCTCAGACCAAAATTCGACTTCAGAAGAATGTCTTTGGATCCTCACGTGTCTTTTCATCAAGATTCCGGGTTTATGACGACTTTCAACCTTTAGGGTCAGATGAACTCCTTTGTCATCTTCTTCAACCTCGTGATCGTATATCAGAGTGGAATCTTGAGTTTTGCCGAAGGGAGGCCCGATCTGCTGACTCAGTTCAAAGGGTAATTCGGAGTCCCTTCCAACTTCACTGACCAAAATTTTTCCTCCTTCTAG
This sequence comes from Thermoplasmata archaeon, assembly GCA_003555395.1. Lineage (GTDB taxonomy): Archaea > Thermoplasmatota > Thermoplasmata > Halarchaeoplasmatales > Halarchaeoplasmataceae > Natronoplasma. The sequence goes on along the minus strand of PWHU01000139.1, from coordinate 4,668 downwards.
TTTCGCCTTTATCTTCAATTCATTGTTTACAAGATATACTTCGTCTTTCTTCTCCGCGAAGGCTAGTAAGCCATCCTTATCATTCAAAATAGGATGTTTATAGGTCTCCATAGTGAATAAACCGCTCTCTTTTTCTATAGCCGGTGTCAGCTCGATGTACTTGAGGTTTTCATCAAAATCCAATTTGAGAGGTAGACTGAAACCGCCGTTTTCTTTCCTTTCTAACGCAAATTTTTTGGTCCTCTTTTTCCCGTCGATATCGTAAGTTATCTCACCTTTCAGATCATTTTCGGTATTGTTTTTAAGATCGAAAAATATCTGCTTCTCTTCCCCTGAGAACATGTGATCTAAGTCTCTAGACGTATCCACCTCCACGGCGGGTTTTATCTTGCCCCCAGTGTTCAATAGAAACTCATCCCCATCGAGCTTGAGCACGGCGTCGATTGTCTCAGAAACTTCGTGGGTGGATTCGTAGGTTTCAGCTTCGTTGTCTACGATGAACTCACGAGAGACGATCTTCTTCTCACCTTTATCCACAGTGACTGATGAAGGAAAGTCCTCCTTGAATTTCAGTCCCTTGAAAGAGTTCACTTCGATCTCTATCTCTTTTTTCTTGTTAGTGTGGTTATCGATCTCTAATATGTAGCGATTCTTCAAACCAATATGGAGATCGTGTGAATCCACCTTCGCTTTTACGCTAAATTTTTCATCACCTAATTTTCTCCGTATACCGGTGATACCCCATCCGTACCTATCTATATCGACTTCAAGCCATTCTTTATCGTCTTCAAATCTGTAGCGATATATCTTCATCCCTTCGTCGTTAAGATCGTCGGGTTCCTGTTTTATTTCTCTCACTTGGCAATCGTACCATCGATCGTGTGCGTCGAACCACTCTTTGATCAGAGGGTTCTGATGTAGAAGTGGAATATAATCCTGCATGTAAACGCTTGTATCCGGTACCCAGAACATCCCGACTTTTTTGTAAAGCGGCATAGCGTTGATATTACCGGACCATGTGTGTAGATCGACTCTACTTATCTCCTCTTCTACGGCCTTCTCTATCGATTCGAGAAGAAGACGCTTACCGAACTTTTTTCCCTTGACTCTTTCGATAACCCCCAGCAATCCTATGTAAGCTGCATCAGATTCTCTCCAGTGAGGTAGAAGTTCACAGACTCCTACCGGCACATCGTCTTCGTCTAAAGCGATAAGCAGAGCGATTGCTGAACTATCGTCCAACCAGTCTCTCACCATATCTTCGTTGAAAGGTGTTCCCCCACCGAAACCTCCAGGCCAAGACTCTTTGAACTTGTTCAACATCTCTGCTACGCCTTTAGCCATGGACGGTTCATATTCTACTATCTTCCCTTCCGATACGCTCACATTTTCACCATCCCTCAAGGCGATATGAGGGTTATATGTTTTATTATTCAAAAGTAAAGCTCATCGTGCCGGATCGCTTTTGAAATTCCTCAGAATCGCAGATAATGAACACCAAAATCCAAACTTAAAGTATTCGATCAGTAAAAATCATTCCTCCGAGTACTTCTGCCAGTCTCCGTATTCATATTTTCCTCTCCCTTTATGCAGGGCTTTCAACATCTTCGCTATTCCTGGTATATCTTTAATGTCACCTGACCATTCTTCGATATCCTCCCCGTACCTTTCTTCTATATCTGAAACCAGATTTTTCATCCCTTCTAGAGCCCATTTCGGTTCGTCTCCTGATATAAAAACAGCTAAGATCACGCTGTCACCTTTATGGACTAGCACCTTCTTATCGCCATACTCCATCCTCTTCAATACTTCATCTTCCTCCTCGGCGAAAGCGTCATCTACAAAGTTCTGTACCGCAGTGAACATACCTGCCAGTATATCTTCGTCCCTCTCAGCCTTTAACGTCCGAGTGATGTGTTTTATCAAAGCCCCAGATTCATGGATGAGGAAGATATCTTCGATCGTATATTCTTCCTTTTTCAAATACAATACGGCACCGATCAACCCGATAAGTGATACCGATCCAAATAAAACTACCCAATTGTTCGAATACCATGGTCCCGTTTCAGGTTCCACGACATACACTTCTATAGTGCCTATTGTTACATCCATCCCATCGCTGACTTCCACCGTGACGTTGTATTCTCCGGGTCGATCAAACTCGAAAAGAAGCTTTTGTCCGTAGACCTCCACGTAAGGATCTTCTACACTGATCTCTAACTCGTGGGTTTCATTATCAACATCCGATATGTAATCCCCCATATCAAGAATCCAGCTCTTACCTACTTCACCCTCCTGCCTTGGTATGTCAGCTATCATGGGAGGATTGTTGACCGGGATGACCGTCACGGTAAGAGAATCTTCCATCAACGCTCCTGCGCTGTTAGTGGCTCTTATTGTTATCAATTCTTGGCCGTTCCAATTCTCCGGCGCATAGAAATCCACCGAGCTGTTTTCATGGATCACCACTTCGATATTTTCATTTCCTGATGTAAAATACATCGTATCGTTCTGTCTGTCCATGAAATGATTGTCTAAGTGGAAGGCGTTTATCAATTGTTCATTTTCTTTGAAAGCAACATCGTGAAGTGGAATTACCAGTTCTGGTGGGTAGTGATAACCCACGGTGACAGTTGTGACCTGCGAAGTGGTTTCGATCCCGTCCGATACTTTAATTTCTAAAAGTACTTCGTATTCGGCTTCCAAGTCTCCCAATTTTTCGGGGTAGATCATGACCAATTCCGTTCCATAGACATCGACATGTTCTGGAGTACAGGTAGTAATAGTCAACTCACTGGTCTCGTTGTCAGGATCGCTTATATAATACTCAAGGTCGAAAACGTATGGCTCGCCGTGATGAACAACGAATGGAGGTAGCTCTTTTATCTCCGGTGGATGATTCACGGGGATCACGGTTACATTGATGGTCTGCTCAGCGATAGCACCTACTGGATCTTTAGCTCTAAATGTTACTCTTTCAACGCCGTGCCAATTGCCGTCGGCACGAATATCGACTGAGTGGTTATCGTGTATGGTTATGGTAAGGTAAGTATATCCATAACTCATGTAAAGTGGGTCGCCGTCGGGATCCGTGAAATAATCGTCCAAGTCGAAAACGTTTTCTTTTAGCTCGCCCTGCTCTATAGTTATGTCAGGCAACCTTTCCTTCTCAACTGGCGGCGAGTTAGATGTAACGATGACAGAGATCACGGTAGAAACGCTCTCTTTTTCATCCGATACGGTGATGGTAACCAATACTTCTTCTCCAAGCATATCTTCAGGATACTCATACGTGACTTTAAGACCTCTCACGGTTGTATGCTCTGGATCGTCGGTTTCAAGAGTTAACTCATCGAAACGCTTCTGGTCGTAGATTATATAGGGCGAGTAATCGAACTCGTAGGGCTCGTCATAATGGACGTATAGATCCGGACAACGCCTTATCCTAGGTGCTTCGTATTCCGTGGTAACGTTTATCCATGCACTCTGCGAAACTCTGTTACCAGCGCTGTTCTCCAGCCAATATCTTACATCCATCCTTCCGAGCGCATCTTCTTTGGATAGTAATGTTATAACATGGTTTCCGGTCTGGTTCTCGCCGTATGTAGAGATGACCGAGCTGTTTATTCCGCTCATGAACCATTTCAGTTCTGAAAGATCATCCAGTTCATCGCTGGCGTATTCAGTAAGGTTGATCTCGTGGATGCCAAAATTCCTTTCGAGGTCTAGGTCAGGTATCTCTCCGACGATCTCGGGAAAGCGGTCGTCCAAAACCGTAATATCTACAGTGGCTTCTATCTCTTCGTACACGACGGTGATCTCCGTCGTTCCGGGTTGAGAGGGGATGAAAGTAGTCATGGTTCCCTCCGACTGGGTGAGTTCACCTATATCTTCATCGTCCAAGAAAAATTCAGCTTCCAAGTCTCCCAGATAGCCGAAAGTATCGTTGTATCCCGCAGGATATAATGATATCTCTTCTTCCATCTCTAACTCGATTTCTTCCAAAACATCGCCCTCTCCTTCGGGTTCATCCCTGATCAAAATCTGGTCGATGGATGGAGAAAGGATCTCTATATCTACTTTAAAGCTGATGTATCCTTCATACTCGCTGATCCACTCCGATTCACCTCCGAAGGGACCTGCATCGAAAACGCTGCTTTTGCCTTGACTGGGAGACGTGCTTCCTTCGGCCCCTTGATAATTATTCACCAGCCAGTTAGTTTCGACGAGGTCTACGAAGCCCACGCTCTCGTTAAAGCCGGCGGAATGACCTTCTAATTCTTCTCCCGCGGCAAGGATCACGTCTTCTAAGACTGAATCGGGCTCATCGGGATCTTCTATCACACGTATGTAGTCGATTTGCGCCTCTTCCACATCGAACATCACTTCTGTCTCAAGATCGTCATACTGTGCTGTAAGGATCACTTCCCCTGGTATCGTTCCAACGTTTATCTCGTTTTCCATCCCATATGTACCGTTCAGAAGGAAAGCGTCTCCTCCCTCTACGTCCCATTCTCCTTCGACAAAGCCGATATGCCCTAAAGTTTCATTATAGGCGCTGAGTTCGACTCCTGCCGAGTGATTCACTGGTACGATACCACCGGTGTACTCTTCGCCGTCTTTAGTGATCTCTATGTATTCAACATCAGGGGGCGTCACCGTGAATTC
>PWHU01000069.1 GCA_003555395.1 Thermoplasmata archaeon | reverse complement strand
GGATAAGATATGCACATTAATACCTTCAGCGTGAAGAGGCGTATCCTGCTCTATCTCGGATACGTTAGTATGTTTTATATTCTTACCGTCCACGACAACTATATTTCTACTACCGATAACTTTGAACTCTTTCTCTACAAGATTCCAGATAGCCCCTGTATCCTCTCCAAGACCGATACCCAAACTCACTGGGTTTTCCACGACCACGTGTACGAGACGTGGAAATCTACCTCTCGCTGTAAAATGCGTATCCAATACCACTCCTGGGATGAAGTGCAGGCCTCGGGTGAGTTCGACTACTCCTGTCATGAGTGCGTTTTCGCTCTCGCCGTAGGAGATCATAAGGTCGGTCAAACATACGGAACCCGCACTTGTTCCGCCTATTACGGCGCCATTTTCGTGTTTTTCCCTTATGGCATTCAGAAGGTCTGTTCCTCCTAGAAGAGTGGTGATCCTTAGCTGATTACCTCCCGTGAAAAAGAATGCGTCGGCCTCGTAAACCTCTTCTACATATCTTTCGTCGTTAGCTTCTAATCTGTTCTCAGGATTTAAAACGATCGTGTCTACGTCGAATTTGTTGAATGTTTTACAATATCTCTCACCGCACTCTACGGGTTCTTGACTAGCGATAGGAAGGATACCTATGACCGGTCTATCTTCACCGGTCTTTTCGATCCTTTCTATTATATCTGACAATAAATTTCTATCTCTAGAATAATCGATGTTGCCCCCAATAGTTATCAACGGACCTTTTGACGTAGACATGATATGGTTCACTTTTATTTAAAGAGAATAACGCTCTGATTTTAATGTTTCCCACCTAAATCAGTTTTCTACCCCATGTAAAACGCTGTTAAGTTGAGAAAGATTTATATTCGTAACCCTTTTTATATGGTATGAAGTCAAAGAGCAAAGAATATGAAGAGAAAAATTAACGACCGAGGGGTCGTAGGTTTCTACGAGGACGTACCGGCCCTCCTGATAGTGGTTGTGGCCACGGTCATATTTTTGGCCAGTATTTACTCCGCAGTGAATAGACACGGTCAAAGGACGGAGATCTCGGATTTTGAGAGAGAGGCCGTGGAGTTCGCAGAAGGCGTTAGAGCGTCTCCACTTTTGTTGTACGAAGACAACGTGGGACAATTCGATGCCACTAAGGTCCAGTATCTAGACTCTGAAAATCTAACTCTCTCTTTCGATCATCCCGATTTCTATTACAGGGTCGAATTGATCGACGTGAGCAACTATTCTGTGAAGTACAACCGGACCTGGTCTAGAGAACCTGATTTTAATTTCACCGAAGAACACTACGAGGAAGGTAGGAAAGTCATTCATCTCTCGGTGACCATCGTTGTTGACACCGACGAAATTCATCCAGCTAGGTTGAGAGTGGAGGTTTGGAAATGAGGAAGGTTCTCCGCTCAGAAGACGGGCAATCGAGCCTTCTAGACGCCATGATTTTCTTTGCTATCTTGATGATAGGATCTTTGATCCTAGCCTTTGTTCCCTTCCCTAGTGGTTCACCCGAAACCAGAGGGGTGATGAGACTTTACGGTGAAAGCACCCTCGATTCTTACCTACATTCAACTCTTAACCGCACCTCTTACGAGTACGAAGACGAGATGATCCACCTGGACGATAGAAAGGTCTCGGAATTGATAGTAGAAAATCTATATCTGAGAGATAACACGGATGTGGATAACGAGAGTTTGATAGAAGGTATAGAAAAGCCTCTGAACGAAACTTTGGACGAACTTATATTTCCTCAATACAAATACGACTTCACCGCCTGGTCTTCCGGCGGAGCAAATCTTGGCTATGGTCATGAGTCTGAAGAAGTGGACGAAGAGATAATCTCAGCCACACAAGAACTCCACACTCCAGACTATAACGAGACTTACACCGCGAACCTCAAGATATGGCTAAGGTAAGTGAAGAGTCATCCTTTAGCGGGCGAGCGGAAGTGTGATTCAAATATAAGGGATCATATTCCATAGACTTAGAAGTATATATATCAGGCTGAAAGAGGATATGCCCATCGGCACGAAGGGGATATCTTCGTCTGTCAAGATCGCCGATGCGAAGCCTAAAGCTCCGAAAACTATCAGATGATCTATATCGTTGAACATGAAGGCGGGAAGGAAGGCTAAAGCAAAAAGGATGATCGGCTGCAGCAGGTGAGACGAGTCAAACCACTCGGATAGTAGCTCTTCTTCTAACAGATATCTCATATGACTAGAATCTAGGATCAAAAGGAATATTATGATCCCTAGGACCAACACTGCGGCGGTCAATTCTGGGGTCCTAGATATATCTATAGTCGCAAAACCTCCTACACCCTCAGGATCATCTGTCATCGTCTTCTAGACACTCGGCGTATAAACTCCTAACAAGTAGATGCTCAAACAAGAGGATGAAAATGTGACGCTGGAGAGTGGTCCTAGATTTCCATTTTTTTTCCAGAACGAAATGAATACGAGAACAGCCGCTGTGACAAATATCAACGATATGCGGAACGGGCCCATCAAGAACGCGTATGTCCCTCCCGCGAGTGCGGAAATCACGGCCATATTCTTGGAGACGTTCTTCGATAACACCTTTTCATCCCTATGATGATCCAATACAAAGCATCCAAAACATCCCAAAAAGAAACCGATCATGCCTACATAAAAGATGTAGG
>PWHU01000163.1 GCA_003555395.1 Thermoplasmata archaeon | reverse complement strand
CGTATTGGACGGGACAGTTCGCATCGAATGTGAATTACCGCATAGACGGTCTGCTTGGAGAATACGCCTCGGTAAAGGAGACGCCTCATTACGATTATGCACGTCAGGAAGTGGACGTGGAAGCAAATCAGACTTACTACATGAAAGCATGGTTCAGGGTTCCAGAAGGTATCAACGGGACCGCTATCGTGCGATTAGATTATGAAGATGTGAGTGGAACTCCACACGGATCTGAAGAGATTGAGATAGTGGAAGCAGACGGCTGGCAGAGCATCGAATTGAAGGTTACGGAAGAAGAGACAGGAATAGGTGAAATGTCATTGTATGCGCATAGAGGCGAAGAACCACATCCCGATGTGGCTATAGGCGCGGCATGGTTCTCGGATCAGCCCGCACCAGAGGACTGGCCCATCACTTTACATGTTGACGTAGATGGAAACGGCATGGTCGATATCGATCCGGATAGAGATGAGTATAGGAGGGGAACCGAAGTCAGCCTGACCGCGGTACCGAATGAGGGATGGTATTTTGTTAATTGGACTGGAGACTATGAAAGCGAAGATGAAGAGATAACCATCGAGATGAACGAATCTAAAGAGATCACGGCTAACTTTGAGATACACTCTTATGATCTTAACATCGACGTCGTGGGTGAGGGCGAAGTCGATGTCATCCCTATCTGGGATGAGTACTTCCACGGCACGAACGTAACCTTAACCGCTGAGCCCGAAGAAGGTTGGTCTTTTGTTAATTGGGCCGGAGACTATCCTGAAGGTGAACAGTATAACGATGCATTGACCATAGTGATGGACGAAGACAAGAGTCTCACAGCTCACTTTGAGCAGTTAGAAGAATATACCCTTACGATAAATATAGAAGGTGAGGGATCAACGATCCCTGAAGAGGGAACACACTCCTATTATGAAGGAGAAGAAGTCACGATCACCGCGGAACCGGAAGAAGGTTGGCAGTTCGTTGAGTGGACCGGAGCTTATGAAGGTACTGAAAAGATCACAACAGTTACCATGGACGAAGATAAAAGTATCACGGCTGATTTTGAAGAGATCAGCATCGAAGAATATGATCTTACTATCCACATAGAGGGTGAAGGAGAAGTTTCTATAGAACCCTTTGAACCCGATCAGTATCGATTTGAAGAAGGAACCGACATAATTCTGATAGCGGAACCGGAAGAAGGTTGGCACTTCGTTGAGTGGGCCGGAGATCATGAAGGAACTAGTGATGAACTGTGGATAACAATGGATGAGGACAAGGAGATAACAGTCGTCTTCGAAGAGGAAGACCAGGAAGAAGGTTTTTTAGTGGATCATATATGGTTCGCTGTAATGATCGTCGTTGTAGCGTTAACTTTAACAGTTGTTATTGTACTGATCAGAAAAAATCGTTCCGAGAAGGTCGAAGAAGATCAGGAAAAGGTGTTTAACGAATTACAAGGTCTTGAAGGAGAAGGCTCAAGAGACGAGAATATAGAAGAGAAAGACCTCGATAAAGACCTTGAGAAAAAAGTCGAGGATATCCTTGACGAGGGGCACGAAGAAGATGGTTAATGCTGACGAAGGAGATAAGACGGGAAAAAAAGCCACCAACGTATGTCCTCACTGCGGCAGATACATAGGTCCTGTAGAAAGCTGTCCATACTGTAAAAAAAAGGTAGAAAAAAGGACAGAACTGAAGACCCTTAAGTACGGCAGCGTCGTTTTCGCGATAGTGGGTCTTCTGCTCATTTGGCAGTACTCTTTAGCTGTAGGCTATCCGTCACCAGATATCAGCGATATAAGGGAGACGATGAATTATGCTAATATAGAGATAGGGGGAAGGGTGGTTCAAGGCTCAACTTACTATCACTCTGAAGCCACTGGCGATGGCACCATCTATTTCACGATCGATGACGGCACGGGGCAGATAAGAGTCGTGGCTTACAGCTCAGAAGCCAAAGACATGATCGAACAGCAGAGGCTTCCCGCCTACGGCGATATTGTAAATTTCGTCGGTACCGTGAACTACAGAGGGAGCGACGTGAGGATCATCCTTTCTTCTGCGAATTCTCTCGATATAGAGAGGCCGGAGGGGACCAGTTATACGGCCACTGAATTGAATCAGCTGGAAGAAGACGACATAGAAGAAGGATCAAGGGCGACCGTCACTGGAGAAGTTAAAACCAGCGTAAAAGACCAGGGTTTCAGCTACGTGTTTGATATAGGTGATGACGACGAGACGGTCAGAGTTCTCATCTACAACACCACCATCAGACTCACAGGGGGAGAGATGGCGGACGGAAGTTCTTTGGGAACTCTCGAGGTGGGAGATAATGTAACGATAAGCGGCAGCTTGAGATGGCGTTATGGCTGGGAACTGATACCGGCCGAGGCTTCTGAGATACATGTGAACAGGAGGCGATCGGCTGATGGATCGTAAAAGAAAAGACGGACAAGATGAAGAAACCGCTTTCGATAAAGAGGCGGGCTGGCAGAGTTTCAAAAAAGGAAGCTTGGGAGGAAGGAAAAGGACCTGCCCCGCATGCGGCAGGGAAACCAGCCAGGAGCTGAATAAATGTGAACACTGTACCAGCCATCAGGAAAAGAGATGGTCTGTGAAAGGTATCATCGCGATAGGATTGGCCATGCTGTTGGTGGGTTCGGTCTTTTTGAGTCTTGGAGCAGTACACGAAGAACCTGTTCTTAAGATCGAAGACTTATCCCCTGATCACAGTTTCCGAAATATCAGGTTGGAAGGAGATGTTGTAGATATCAATTACTGGGATATCGATTATTCGGATTACGGCAGGTTGGAGATCACCATATACGACGGTACGGGTCTCTGCAGCGTATATGTTCAGAAGGAAACTCTTGAAGAATTGGTGGAAGAAGGAAAACTGCCCTACCTTGGTGATAGTGTTGACGTACACGGTAGGTTCACAGGTTCAGGAGTTGAATCCACCACTCACGACGGAGAAGAAACGGTCAGAGTCGACGGCTCGGTGACCGTATCCGAGGCTGACCTTTTTGACATAAAAAGAAAAGAATACGAATCTTTTGATCTAAACTTGGTAAGCGGTGCGGGCAGAGAAGAACGATTGGATGAACACTCTAAAGCTAGGATCAGGGGTTACGTAGGAGAACATAGAGAGCTCTCCTCCGGAGATTACTTGTTTTATCTCTACAGAGGAACGGAACACATCTCGGTTACCATCCCGAGGCACAGCTTGGAACTCACCGGGGGATGGCGTGAAGATATCAGGGGTGAGATCGTTACGGTCAGAGGAACTTTGAACTGGTATGAACCTTACTGGGAGTCAGAGGGTTCTTGGGAACTGGTGGCGGATGGGATGGAAAATATAGATATCATAGACGCACATCTGACCTATGAGAGAGTATCTATAGATGAGTTGGATCATGCAGAAAAGGAGGATTTCAACGAAGGTTCGAGAAAACAGATCACGGGAAGTTACGAGTGGTATAACAGCGTTTCCGCCGGGCAGCTGATCGATATACATGAAGGCCCCTCTTCTGTGACGGTGTTCTTTCCCTGGTACGCTGAAAAGACCCATGAAGACCTAGATGAACTGACCAAGGGGGATATAGTCGAGATAAAAGGAACACTAGACTGGTACGGATATGGAGAGGATAGAGGCGAATGGCAGATCATCCCGGACGGACTCGACAGTATAACTCTCATCGGCGAGAAAGAATATAACGAAAAAGATGTCTCTATGCTGTTAGACGATCCTGAAGCTTATGAATACGAGTACGTGAACCTGGAGAACGTGGTGGTCAGTTCGATAAACTGGTATAGGGACGACGAGGGAGAATTTTACACCCGGAATTTTTTTGTTAAAGACGGTATCGAGGAAAACGGTCCCTCTTTGAACATATATATAAATTACTGGGAAGGAAGACTCACGGAACTATATGAAAATGATACCCTAACGATCCGAGGTCTCTTCAAGTCCTATACTTACCGGGGAGAAACTTACTGGGAAGTTGTTATAAGGGATCACTCGAGAGACGAGATAATGTATCAAGAGGAGGTGTATCTATGACCGTGACGCTTGTGTTGACGTGCCTATTCATAGCGATACTGGGCGTCTTAGTTTCGGCTCCATTGTCACTTGTTCCGGCTCTCCATGTTTATAACGTGATCGGACTTCTTGTACTCATATATCTACCATTGAGTGCCTTTCTAGGACCGATGTTCATGATAATGTTCATGTTCGGACTGTTGGTGGGTTATGCGATGATGAACACCTTGACTTCAGTTTACTTCAGCACACCCGACGATTCCACCATATTCATAGTGCTCCCGGCCCAGAAGTACCTCACTCAAGGAAGAGGTCATGAAGCGGTTCTTCTCTCGGCCATCGGCGGACTGATAGGAGTCTTCTTCTTAGCGGTTCTGGTACCCTTGACCATGGGTGTGATGGGCACACTAAGAGAGTTACTAGCTCCGCATCTTTTCTGGATCCTGGCACTGATAACTGTATTCATACTCATGTCCGAGTGGCCAAAGGACTTCTCGAGAGGGCAGAGCAAGTTGGAAAGGTTAGCAAAGGGCTGGTCAACCTTGATACCGGGCATATTCACTTTCTTCATCGCCGGTTTTTTTGGTTTCATAATCATGCGGTCGCAGGTGATCCCTGCTCATAGGGGTTTTCAGACGCTTCTGCCGGCTTTCGTCGGTCTTTTTGCAGTCCCTTGGATACTGACTAATCTTGTCTCAGAGATGGATATTCCAGAGCAGCATGTGACTGACTCGGTAGATATCGAAGGTAAGAACGCAGCCCGGGGAGGAGCCGCGGGCTGCTTAGGTGGACTTCTCGCAGCATTCTTTCCCGCCGTAACAGGCGGAACGGGTGGACTTCTCGCCGGCCATGCTACGGCTCAAAGGGACGAAAGGAGTTTCATACTATCCCAAGGCGCATCTAAGATGGTGTATTACGTGGGTGCGGCTTTCCTATTATTTATCCCCGGGCTACATCTTACCAGAGGGACCATGGGTATAATGGTCAATCTGTTCTATACTCCACAGACCACCTCTGAATTCTTTTTAGTCGCTGGAGTCATCGCGATATGTGGATTTATAGCGTTTTTGCTCCTGATCGTGATGTCAAAATTCGCGATAAAGATAGTGGAAAATATACCCGTGACTAAGCTCAATATCGGCGTTTTGATCATAATACACGTGATAGTATTAGTGGTGACCTCCTGGCAGGGTCTGATGATCATGTGGATAGGAACCAGCATAGGTCTTGTACCCGTGATGTTCCATTCGAGACGATTGAACTGCCTAGGCGTACTTCTATTTCCACTGATGATCGAACTCGGCGGTCACGGTGCTTTCCTAGCTGGACTTTTTGGTTTGTCTTAGAGATGTGATAAGAAGATGAGACGAGAAACGAAAGGTGATAAAATATGAAGGGTATAACCCACTTTATCGTGGGCATAGCCGTAGCTTCCTTTTTCCCTCTTGCGGTAGAAGCCACTCTATTGGAAAGTGCATGGTTTATCGTACTGGGCGGAATATTCGGGCTTTTACCCGACTTCCTAGATTTTAGATTTGCTAGATACCTAGAAGAACATGATTACGAATTCTGTCCTGAAGAGGGCGAATTAAACCCTAAAAAGATAACGGACTTATTGACAAGAGCTATCGACCAGGCTTATAGAGAAAAAAGAGCAGTCAAAGTTAAGCTTCATACACTCAAATTAGGAAGTGACTCTTGGAGACAGTATTCGGTGACCTTCGACACGGACAAGAAAACGATAACCTCTGAGATCGGTCCGGTGGTCTCGACTTCGCAGGTGCCTTATCCCGATACAGAACCTGAAGGCGACGATAGGAGTTATACGGGCCGTTATGATGCCGCTCTTCAGCACACCTATGAGGATGAAACAAAAGTTGATATATTTTCTGGTCCGGATTTCGCTTTCGTTCCCGAGGGAGATAAGGTCAGAGCCGATTTCATCCCGTGGCACAGGCAGTGGGCGCATTCTTTCACTCTAGCCTTTCTGTTGGGCCCGATCGGTCTACTTTTATACGGCTGGAACGCCTACGGTCTCACCGCTAGCATGATCATAATCGCGGCTTTTTCTTCGCATATCATAGTGGATCAACTGGGCGTTCTAGGCTCTAATCTTTTTTATCCTATCACCGATAAACGTACCGACGGTTTTGCCTTATTTCACTCCAGCGAAGCTATGCCAAACATGTTCACCAATTACACCGCTGTGGTGGTGATGCTTTGGAACTTAAATATGTACGGGCTCGAACCCGTATTCAAGATGAACCCTATTTTCTATTTTCTTCTCTATCTATTCCTGCCTTTATCAGTGGTTTATTTCGTTAGTCGGTACTACAAGGAGAAAAAAGGCTTAGCAAAAGAGAAGGACTTGGAAACTTTGAAGCAGGAGGAAAAGATGATAGAGATAGAAGGGGAGATGTGATATAGATGGAAAAAAGAGACGAAAAAGGCAGAAAAAAGGTGATCCGAAAATATCTTCCCGTTTTGCTTATAGTTTCGTTTCTTCTCGTTTCTACCGTAGTTCCCACACTCTCGATGGATGAAGAATTCAAAGAAAATACTTTGGAAGAAAAAACCTCGCTTCTCATCACCGAGGTGTATTATAGGGAGGACGATGATATGGACTTTATAGCGATCCATAATCCTTCGGACGTTTCCGTTTCTATGACCTCTTTTGAGATCACTGACGGAGATGATGCCTGGATTTTTCCCAGTGGAGCGAACATCGACAGCCATGAGGACATATACGTAGCTTCTAACGGTATGAGTTTTGAGGAGAGGATGTCCTTCGAGCCGGATTGGGAGGTAAAGAACACACTATCTGGCGTTCCTAACATGGAGGAAAGAGGCGATTTTCGACTAGATGAGAGCGGCGGCGAAGTGATCTTAAAGGGCTATTATGACACGGTGATAGATGTGGTCGCTTTTGGAGATTCGGATTATCAGGGCGTGGGATGGAATAATGGACCGGCTCCTGGAGTTTCGCCAGGAGAGATATTGACTAGAGAGTGGATACCGGAAAAGGGTTATGTGGATACGAACACCTCCGATGATTGGGTACATCCATTCATCAAAAGAGTAGGCCAGAGCGATTTTGAAATCCGTTCTTTCGATCATGACGGAAAAGTGGAGACCTTTGTATCGCCAGACTCTTCTTTCAAGGCGGTGTCGGACTTCATAGATTCCACTGAGCAAAAGATGTATCTGAACGGTTACATGTTAACTAACTGGTTCATCACTGAAAGGATAATCGACGCCGTCGATAGAGGGGTGGAAGTCAAGATATTCTTGGAGGGAGGACCGGTGGGCGGTATAAATGATCAGCAGAGATACAACGTGATGAGATTGGCCGATGCTGGAGTCGAGATAAGGTACATGATACACGATCCGGATGAGGATATATATTCGCGTTACAGATACAACCATGCTAAGTATTCTGTAGCGGATAACAGTTCCGTATTGATAACGACTGAAAACTGGGTGAACTCAGGTATACCTATCAACAACACTTACGGGAACAGGGGTTGGGGTATAACCGTTCACAACGAAGACTTAGCCACCTACTATGCAGACGTGTTCTTGACCGACTATGATCCCAGGGCTCCGGATTCTTACGCTTACGATCCGAACCATGAGAGGTATGGTGACCCTCCTGATGATTTCACACCGGATAAAGAGCCCAGGGAAAGTTACTATGACCCTGTGGATGCGATCAATACCGTTGAAGGAGAGATGGATATAGTCCCGGTGATAGGCCCCGATAATACTAGAGCGAAGGAACATTCTATAATTCCTGCGATAAGAGAGGCAGAGGAAAGTTTGAACGTGGTACAGTTGATCTGCGGTATCGACTGGGGAAGAGGTGTTTCGGTCTCCATCGATTGGGACCTGAGTTCTGAAACACAGTACCTGCGGTGGGAGGATGGAAGAGAACACCATAATCTGTATTTGAAAGAGATCATCGAAGCCGCTAGAAGAGGTATCGAAGTCAACGTTTTACTGGATTCTCTATACGTAGACAGGACCGATGAAACCACTTTCGATAATTATGATGTGATGCTATATCTGAACGAAGTGGCAGAAAAGGAAGATATACCTTTGAACGCGAGGTTGGCTGAACACGATGAACTGGGTCTTGAAAAGATCCACGCCAAGGGCATGGTCATAGATAACGAGACGGTATTCGTCTCCTCCATAAATTGGGGAGCCTATGCGGCTATGCACAATCGAGAAACCGGTTTATTCGTGACGCACGAAGATGTCGCCGGCTACTTCGCCGACGCATTTTATTATGATTGGACCACGGGAACCGTGGACAATCGTGAGGACTGGATAGAGGAAGATCCTGAATCGAACGGAGAGTTCGATACGGGTGAAAACGAGTTCAAAGGCGACACGTTGGAAACACCTTCTTCACCCGATTATCCTGAAATAGTTGTAGATGTTGGACTTGCGGTGGTAGTTTTGCTCTCGCTAATGATGGCCGCAGCTTTTGTATGGGACAAGGTCAAAAATGAATAGTGAGAAGAAGTAGTAGGAAATCAAAACACCGGTTGTGGTATCTTTAAAGATTCGAAGATGGATATGGCCATACTGTCGGTCATCTGATTGATCGAGTCTCTAACCATCTCAGTCGGTTCTGAGAGGCGAAGATACTTCCCGTTCATATCCTGAAGAAAGTAGAGTATGGAAGTTCTAGATCCGCTGAATCCATCTATATTCTGTCGTATTATATCCCGTTTCATACATCTCAATTTTTTGATCTTGCCTTTGTTTTCCGAGAGATCTTCGATCTTTTCTACTACCTCGCGCACGCTCATCTCCGTCACATCTCGATCTTTTGGGCTCTCCAGCACTTCAGTTCCTTCGAGTTCGGTTGGTTCTTCCGGTGTTAGACCCATCAGTTCGTCGTAATAAGATTCGAACAGTCCCTCTATTATAACACTAGTCTTCTCCGCGTATTGTTTATTCACGTCACACATGTATATATTCTCGTAGTTGAAATCGAATATCAACTCATCTAGAGCGTTAGCTACATCCTCTGAAAGCCGTATCGGTATCTCGGTCTTGTCTGGATCTCTTCCATGTTCCTCTCTGAATTCTTCTAGATCCTTTTTGAAGTTGTCGATGAGGTCCAATACTATGGTATTGATTATCTCGGTGTTCGTTTGACCCAGTATATCAGTACAGTACTTCGGTAGATCCTCGTGAGAGATGAGATCTACCTCGATAGCGTCCTCGATATCTTTGCCCACATATGCGATCTTATCGCAGAGCTTTACCAGACATCCCTCGAGGGTATACGGCTCTCTTTTCTCCATGGAACTCTTCGACGGATCCCATCTGGTAGGATCTTCCTTGGCCCAGAATTCCCCTCCCTTCTCTTCGCCGCAGTGCGTCACTATACCGTCCCGGACTTCGTAGCAGAGATTCAACCCTTCACCGCCCTTCTCTATATAATCTATCTGTCTCAAGCTCTGGTCCGAATGTCTATAGCCGCCTAAACCGTGTTCTTCACACAATCTGTTCAGTACTTGTTCTCCGAGGTGACCGAATGGAGTGTGTCCGAGATCGTGACCGAACGCTATGGCCTCTACCAAGTCTTCGTTCAGACCGCATGCTCTCGCTATAGCTCTAGCGATGGACGATACGTGCAGTGTATGTGTCATCCTGTCGCTTATGAACGGGTTCTTAGGAGAAAGAAAAACTTGTGTCTTTCCGGCGAGATGATAGAATGATTTGGAATAAACGATCCTGTCTCTATCCCGGGCAAAATGGGTTCTTTCATCTCTCTTCACCTCTTTATCGTCTCTAAAGCGTCCTCTGGTTTCTTTCGCTAGAGCGGCATAACTGGGATTGACCGAGTTTCGTTCCTTCTCATCTATACTATCTATTATGTCCCGCAGCCGTTCGTTTTCATGGTATCGACCTTCTCTCAAACGTGACATGATGGATTCTCCTGTAGTATCGAACTTTAGAGGAAGCTACTCTATTTTATCCTTTCGGGTTTTTATACTCGATTCGAAGGGAAAATGTTATTATCCTGTTATGTTTGCAAAGTTTTGAGGATATATATGGGATCAGTCAAAGATTTAGAGATAATAGAAGGGCCGACGGATGACGAGGAAGGCATAGGCGTTTTTGAGTTCAGCGACAGATACAGTATTTTTGATTATGGAGAGATGCCAGACGAGATAGAAGGTAAAGGAGAAGCGCTCTGTTTGATGGGAGTATACAACTTCAAGAAGTTGGAAGAAGCCGGTATCAAAACGCACTTCATCGAGTTGGAAGAAAGGGACAGGATGAAGTTCAAGCTAGTAAATGTGATCACTGACGAAAAACCTGACGAATACAAAAATATGATGGTTCCTTTGGAGATCATCTATAGGAACTATCTAGGAGAAGGAAGTTCCGTTTTCAGAAGACTAGACAAAGGAAAGATAGAACCAGAAGATCTAGGTCTAGACGGTTATCCTGAAGTGAACAAAGAATTAGATCCGCCTATAATAGATTTCAGCACCAAGTTCGAGAAGTTTGACAGGTACTTCAAGAATTTGGACGAGGTCAAAGAACATACTGGATTTGACGATGAAAAAATAGATCTCATAAAAAAGAAAGCGATCGAAGTCAACGACTTCATAAATAAAAGAGCCGAAGAGCTCGGATGGATACATCTTGACGGCAAGATGGAGGTAGCATTGAACAGAGACGGAGAACTGATGCTGGCGGATGTTCTAGGCACTCTAGACGAGGACAGGTTTGAATACGATGGGTTCAAGCTAAGTAAACAGATGTTGAGGAATTATTACAGAGGAGGAGAATGGCATGAACTGATCGAGAAGGCAAAGGAAGAAGACCTTCCAAAGGATGACTGGCCTAAACCTCCTCGACTGCCGGAAAAGTTAGTCGATTTTGTCTCTGACATGTACAAAGCCGCGGCAAACGAATGGACCGGAGAAGAGCATTTTGACGTTAAAGCTCTAGATGAATTGATCGAAGAAGATTACGAGGAACTGAAGGACGAAGGTCTGGTCTGAAAAACCTCGCTCCAAAACATCATCACGTTTATATAGACTCCTTGGGTTACTAAACCCATGGATTTCTTCACCATCATCGGCTTAGCCGCGGCTACTTGCACCACTGTCTCATTCCTGCCTCAAGCCGTCAAAGTGATCCGGACCAAAGACACAAGAAGCCTTTCCCTACCTATGTATATCATATTTACAATCGGAGTCCTACTGTGGTTGACCTACGGCATACTTGTACGAGACATCCCGGTTATAGCCGCGAATCTGGTCACATCGATATTTTCCATCGTCATACTCGGTTCGATAATATTCTACAGGTATACGTGAAAAATACGGAGGTGAAGATCGTATAAGACGTAGATGATACTATCTACTGGTCCGCCTTTTTTACCCGGTGTATCCAATCCATGGCGCTCTTTGCAAGGAGTCCGTGAATGGCCACGGAGAATATGATTATCAGCGTAACGAGAGCCATGAGTTCACCCGCTTTTTCGAAATCTGCGTGATAGAACGCGTACATCAGATAATAGACCGAACCAACACCCCTTATCCCGAAAAATGAGATGACAACCTTTTTTTGCCATGGCAATGAGATATCCATAAGACCGAGTAGGCCGCTCAATGGTCTTATCAAAAATATTGTGACAAGGGCGGCCGGCACCATATACCACTGAAAATCATGTATGAAACCGCTAGTAAGGTATAACCCTAGGAGTAAAAATACCGGTAAAACCATTATCTGTTCCATCTGTTCCGATAGATCATGCAAGTTTGACAGGTACTCGTGTTCTTTCTCCTGGTATCTGAAAGCGCATGCAGCTACAAAGACCGCTATGAAACCGTACCCGTTCAGTATCTCCGCGGTACCGTAAGGGATCAGCGTCAGTCCAAGAACGATTATCCCTATGGATATCTCTGTTCTCTGAACGTTCGTTTCTGAAAGGGAATACACGATCTTGGCTATAAGCCAACCTAGGAGTATACCGAGTACAGTTCCTACCACTATCTTGTAAACGAGATCCACCACCAGCCAGTCCATGAGCCAGCCTGAAGGCGCTATACCGGCGAAGGCGATCGCTATAGCCATGTTGGTGAAAGGGAAAGCCAAACCGTCGTTCAGACCCGCTTCCGTTGTCAATCCGACTTGAGTAGAGAGGGTATCCTCTTCAAGAGGAGG
>PWHU01000182.1 GCA_003555395.1 Thermoplasmata archaeon | reverse complement strand
TTCATGCCCATGGGTTTTCAACTGCCTGAGAGATCAATAGTCAATAAGGGAAATGGTTTTTTGGTATCTAATCATTCCTCTTCAGCGTCTTCTTCAGCGTCTTCTTCAGCCTCTTCTTCAGCCTCTTCTTCAGCCTCTTCTTCGGACTCTACTTCTAGTTCCTCTTCCGCCTCTTCTTCGAGCTCTTCGAATTCTTCCTCAAGATCATCTTCGTCTTTTTCAACGTATTCTTCGATAAATCGGATGCTTTTCGCGTCTATATGTTCTCTCAAGTCGCCAACGATCCTGTACTTAGCGACAAACCAATTCTGATCGTATTTACACTGTTCTGGCAGAACTATGTCGATCCCGTCTTCCGTCTCTTCAACTTCAAAGTCGGCTTTTTGATAATCCATCTCCAAGATCGCTTCGGCTAGGTCTTCAATACTTTCGGGTTTTTCGACTATCTTGAAGTCATATTTCAAAGTTTTACCAGCTAGAGGATGATTAAAATCTATTCTAACTCTCCCAGCGGTAGCTTGAATGATGCGACCTCTTCTATTATCAATCTCGACCTGTTTACCCTCAACAGGATCTATATCTCTTCTATCCATCTCTCGCCTGCTGTAGAGTTCTATCTTTTCTGGATCTCTATTGCCTATCCCCTTTTCAGGCGGAACTTCAACAGAGTCCTCATCATCGAGTTCCGATTCAAGCAAAGCATCGCTGAAACCTTCGGCTATATTGTCTCCACCGATAACGACAGGTCTAGGACCATAATTCGCGTCATCATCGAATATTTCTTCCTCTTTAGCCCTTTCCTCGTCTGTCGTGTCGAACAGAGTCAACTCTCCTTCCTCGTCGTCAGGCATTACCCATATATCGTAATCCACGTAGATAAGATCTCCTTCTTCCATTTGGAGCACCTATTTGGTGGTAAAACCTACTCCTTTTTAACTATTTCCTTCGATAGGGTGTAAAACTTCCCGAGACCGTTAAGCTTATTCACCACCCTTTACTTGGAATTAATATGGAATTTAAGATCACCCCTATCATGAGTGCCGAAGAGATAATCGATAAAGCTTTCGGTAGAGCTTCAAAGAGGAGAAAAGAATCTAAAGACCGGGTAGAGAGGAAGAAAAAGACTGCTTCGGTCAAATTGAACACTGTAGCTCATATAATCGAAGACACAATCAGTAGGTACGAGGACGAATTTCCTTCTGTAGAGACCCTGCCAAAATTTTATTTTGATATAATAGATATCACCATCGGCGTCGATGATCTCAAAAAATCACTAGGAGCTATAAACTGGGCTAAAAGAAGGTGTAAGAGAACTTTGATGGAAGCGGCTAGAAAAGTAGTATCTTTGGACGAAGAGGAGGAGATCGAACAGGTAAGAAAACAAGCTTACGCAAGGACCGATTCATTTTTGAAGCAAGTAGAAGAAAACCTTGAATTCCTCAAAGAAGCGAGAAGAAAACTCAATTCTTTACCAGATATAAGACCTGAACATCCAACTGTTGTGGTCGCAGGCTATCCTAATGTGGGCAAGTCAGAATTGGTCTCGAAGATATCGAGCGGAAAACCGAAGATCGACGTATATCCTTTCACAACTCGAGAAGTAGGGATAGGTCACTTTTTCTTGGGATACAGAAAATGTCAACTTCTTGACACTCCCGGATTATTGGATCGTCCAAAAAACGAAAGGAACGACATAGAGAAGCAGGCCGTGAGTGCGTTGGAAAGTCTTGCCGATCTTATAATATTCATGTTCGATCCTACAGAGACCTGCGGATATCCTATGAAGGACCAAGAAGAACTATACGAGGAGATCAAAAGCGAATTTCCCGATGTCGCATTCATAGAAGTCGAAAACAAATCAGACCTTGAGAGGTCTGACTCGGAAAGGTTGAAGATATCCGCACTCGAAGGAGAAAATCTAGAGGAGTTGAAAGAAAAGATAAAGGAGATCCTCAATAAAAGGTATCCTATGGAAAATATAAAAGAAGAAGATTTGGAATATATAAAAGATCCAAAAAAAGCTCCAGAAGAGCCTTTTACAGATTTTGAGGAACTGGATTACTGAGCTTCATCAGGAGGTTTTCTCTTGTGACGGTCTAGATTTTTCCGCACCTTTACCTCTGCTCCTTATACCTCTGGCTTTCTTACCTGCAGAGGTCTTCCCATGGAAAACTCTACCTTTCTGATCGTTTTGGCATATCCAATTTATATCTGGATCGTTCTTTATCGAGGGATGATCCGGATCGACCATTATCACTTCAAAATACTTCTTCCGGCCATCTTCTCCGACCCAGTAAGAATTGAGAACTCTAAGATTTGGATACCGCCGTGATGTCCTTTCTTCAGCTATCCACTGGAGGTTTTTATTCGGTGTGATCTTTTTGACGCCCATCCTTTTAGGACCTCTACCAGCCGTTGGTCTTTTCTTTCTAAGATTTCCTCTTCTCACTTTAGCTCGGGCTATTACAAAACCAGGTTTTGCTTTATAACCCAATTTTCGAGCCTTATCTAGTCTAGTCGGTCTCTCTACTCTTTTAAAATTATCATCTCTTCTCCACCGTTTGAGTCTTTTCCGCTGAAGCTCTTTAAGATAGCCTTCTTTCGGCTGTTCCCAGGCTTTCTCTATGTACTTGTACATACTGGGATAAGTTTCCATCGATTCTTCTTCCTCTTCTTCGCCAACTACATCTTCTGCCATGATATCACGTT
>PWHU01000109.1 GCA_003555395.1 Thermoplasmata archaeon | reverse complement strand
TCGCCGATCTAGGACTTTTTAAAGATGGAGGGGAAAACAGGTTGGAAGATATAGAAGAGTTGGGCGAAAGGTTCATGGAGAAAGGCATGGGAGAGGGTGTAAAAGGATACGAGGAGATCCCGGTGTTTCCAATACAGGAAGTCAAAGACGTGGACAGAAAGGTGATGAAAGTCCTTCGCAGACACCATGGTGTAGGATCGATAAAGGAGCTCCTCGAAGATCTAAAGGAAGAAGAGGATTTAGAGATCGAGAGATCGAGCTTACAGTACAGGATGGAAAAGCTCGAGAAGATGAACCTTATAGATAGAGACCCCGACACACGTAAAGTGAAGGTCAGGTTGACCAGAACTGGAGAGGCTTATCTAGACTCAGAGAGAGGGAAAAACGACTGAACTCACTTTCTACCGCAGAACGATTCACGATAAGGAAGAAACCGGGAGACCCGGTTTGGATCCCCCGATCTTTCTCCCTTCCCTATAGGAGGTCGGAGCGTTTTTTCTAACGCTCCTTTCATCTTTATCAGGCATATCGTCTTGAATCGTCCTTCTTTTTCTCACCCACGTAATAATCCATGGCCTTTTCCCCGTCTATCTCTCGTTTACATGCGGTGTCGAGGTCTTCTTGAGTAACTCTCTCCTCGTCGTTCATCAGAGAACTGCGGGCCGCGTTCACAACCGCGTTCCTGATCTTCCCTCCGGGGAAGTCATACTTCTTCGCGAGCCTGTCGATATCTACGTCTTCCGCTAGAGGCAGTTCGTCGGGCAGGTGGTACTCCCATATCTTCTTTCTCGCTTCCATTTCGGGCATGGGAAATCTGACTTTCAAGTCCATCCTCCTTTCCAGCCCCGGGTCGATGCTTTTCGCTAGGTTGCTGGTCATTATGATTATCCCTGAATGATCTTCTAACTTCTGAAGTATCAAATTGACCATCCTGTTCTCCGTCGCATCAGTGGAAGAACGTCCTCCTATCCTATGTTTGAGCAGTCCTTCCGCTTCATCTAGGAGTACGACTCCGTCCTTTTCCTCCACCAGTTCGAACATCCGGGTGACGTTCTTTTCCGATTCGCCGTACCACACGTTGACCATGTCGCCCATGGATACCTTGTAGACTTCTTTTTCCAGCCTGTTGCCTATGGCCTTCGCCATCATGGTTTTACCCGTCCCGGGTGGCCCGGAGAAAAGAAGGTTTATGCCTTCTCTCTTTCCTATAACAGATTTCATGTTCCATTCTTCTAGAAATTTGTCCTTCGAACTTTCCTGTGCCAGCAACGAAAGAATCGAATCTTTCAGTTCTTTAGGGAGTATAACTTCAGAGAAAGAAACGTCGGGATCGATCTTCTCCATCAAGTTCTCTTTCATCTTTTTATCTCTACGTGAACCCCGCTCGGAAGGTTCTTCTTCCATATCAAACTCGCCAGCACCTAGTATGGCGTTAGCGGCTCCCGCACTCAAAAGGAACTCGGAGCGCTCCACTTCGGAAGATCTTCCCCTATCTTTTCTCTTCGCTCTCGAGATCGGATCGCTTTTGTATCCTCCGAGTTCGATTATATTATCCTCCATGAGTTTTGAATCATCGGTCAATAGTTTTCTAGATTCTTCTGGAGCCG
The DNA here is from genome assembly GCA_003555395.1 of Thermoplasmata archaeon. Taxonomy (GTDB): domain Archaea; phylum Thermoplasmatota; class Thermoplasmata; order Halarchaeoplasmatales; family Halarchaeoplasmataceae; genus Natronoplasma. The sequence goes on along the minus strand of PWHU01000109.1, from coordinate 1,107 downwards.
TATCTAGAATCAGCTTCAAGGCGTGTATCAAAGTTTCTCCCTCGAGGCATATACTCCTCGGGCTTATACCCACGCCTCTTTTGGTCAGTAGTAAAAGAACTATGATCCTTTCCTCTTCCGAGAGTTCATGCTCTTCGAAGAACTTTGAAGAATGGAAACGGTCCTTTTCTCCTTTTTTCCTCTTTTCCTCCAACTCTTTCACCTTCTTGAGGTACCGTTCCTTCTTGTCTTCGAATATATCCGGCGAAGGATTGTAAAGAAAATAATTGGTATCTCCTATGATCTCGTTAAATAGCGTGATGGCAGCTTTCAGATACTGGTCGTTATCTTCGAAAGCTTCCACTTCTTCCAACTCCAGGTAATAGCCGAGTTGATACAGCTTGAGCTTGTTGACTCCGTGCCTGTACAGTTCGTCGCGCCTACTCATCCGATCATTCGCCTCCTCCGTGTTACTTTGCCTTTCTTCATCTTTTTTTCCTCCTATCTGGCAGAGTGTCGAACACTTTTCTTTCGCTGCTCCGCCGTAGTATTCCATATGCATTTTAAATTATTTAGATGTTACGGAAATGTTAGTAACATGATTTAAAAAAATGTTTTGTTCCTTTTCTATTAGTAATTATTTGTTCGAGGCGTCATCAGAAGAGGCTGATATCGATGTGGAGAAGATCATCGAATACGCTTTGCGGATAGACAATAAAATCTTTGAATTCGAGACTTGGATATCTCATGTAGAGTGCAGACAAAGATAGCGATCTGAAAAAGTTAAAAAGGAACAAATCGAGGAGTCCTGTTCTTCTAGATCTGGAAAAAGGTGAGGTCTGCAGGAAATGGAATATCATCGACAACCCGGGGTTATAGTAGATGTTGACAAAAAGACAACTTAAGGACATACACGGCAAAGACGTTCCCACTCATATACTAGAGCGAGTTCATATCTGCGATATATCATCCAAGTTCTGTTTCACTTCAATCAGGTAAAGGCCTCCAGATTTTACCATCATGTTTATATATTTGGAATAGAATAACCCCCTCGTCTGTGATCACCATGGGGATAGGCGATCTGTTCAAAGGTTATGTATTCTTCAAAATCTTGTCTGCAGGGATAGG
>PWHU01000120.1 GCA_003555395.1 Thermoplasmata archaeon | reverse complement strand
CTGGGACAGTGGGTCCTTCGTTGATCCTTCATGCAAGCCGCCAATTAAGCGGCAAGGTATTACGCTACCTTAAGAGAGTCATAGTTACTCCCGCCGTTTACCGGTCCTTCCACCTCTTGTAAAAGGGATTCAGATACCGGCACTGGGCAGGATTCGACGGCAGTACAAATCCTTTCGGACTAGCTGCCACCTAGGTCTTTATTAAACTGTCGAGGACCCCTTGTTATTGCAACCAGCCATTCGCATGACTGGCACCCCTTCTACCAAAGGTACGGGGCCAATTTGCCGAATTCCCTAGCCTGATTTAACCCGACGCGCCTTGCCTTGCTATGGCAGGGGCACCTGTGTCAGTTCTCGGTACGGTCTCTAGCGATGATTTACCAGCCCACTTTTCACGGGCACCAGAATTAGCCTGAAGCGGACTCAGTCCGCCCTATCAAGCTTTCACCCAGTTCTCACCATTACGGTTCTCCCCGGGCTTATACTATTCGACAGAGCGAGAGCTCTGCTCAAGCGATCCCGATGCGTCATGGACTGGGCAGAAGCGCTAGAGGCACAGGAATATTAACCTGTTTTCCTTGTTCGGTGACCTCGGTTAAGGGCCACCTTAGGACCGGCTAACCCTCGGCTGATGATCATTGCCGAGGAACCCTAGCCCCTACGGCGGAACGGATTCTCACCGTTCTTTGCTGCTACTCATACCAGAATTCTCGTTCGAACGCGGTCCACTCGACCTCACGGCCAAGCTTCTACCCGCGCCCGACGCCTTCCTACTAGATTACCTTTCGGTACTCCAGGGTCTCGGTAGCCGGCTTAGCCCCGTCCATTTTCGGGGCCCACAATCTCGACTAGTGATCTGTTACGAACTCTTTAAAGGAAGGCTGCTTCTAAGCCCACCTCCTAGTTGTTTTCGACTGCGGACTCCCTTTAATCTAACACTTAGCCGGCATTCATGGGACCTTAACCCCAGGCTGGGTTCTTGCCCTTTCGGACACCAAGCTTACCCCGGTGCCCTTACTCCTGTCGTCGACGGCGATGATAGGTTCTGAGTTTGACAGCATACCAAGGGCTCTCGCCCCCGAATACCCAATCAGTGCTCTACTCCATCATCTACCTCTGACAAGGCCTACCTTCGAGTAGTTTCGGAAGGAACCAGCTATCTCCGGTCTAGATTGGCCTTTCACCCCTATGCCCAAGTCATGGGAAGGATTTGTAGCTCACTACCCCTGCAGGCTTCCACCTCCCTTTCGGAAGGCTTCACCTTGCTCAGGCATAGATCGACCGGTTTCGGATCTCTGACCGATGACTCCAGGCGAACACACCTTGTTCCTCTTCCGCAGATGCGGAATGCGAACCTATTGGTTTCCCTTCGGCTCCGCCCTTAGCAGGCTTAGCCTCGCCATGGATCAGAACTCTCTGGCCCGTTTTTCAGAACGTACGACAGGACATCGGTCCACTCCAGTTAAAGAGCTTCTTCCCTTTCATGCCCTATCAGACTTTAACCATCTAGTTTCAGGTTCTTTTCATCTCCCGTCAAGGATACTTTTCAGCTTTCACTCACGATACTAGTTTGCTATCGGTCTCGAGTCGTATTTAGGGTTGGGAGTGTATGCCTCCCAAATTCGCGCGCGATATCCAACGCACACTACTCTGGAGACCCCGAATCATCTTTCCATCATCCTCCTACAGGACTATCACCCTCTTTGGTGCTCCATTCCAGGAGACTTCGGATTCGATGGCGAAGATGTACCGGAGTCCAAAACACCACATCTCCTAACTGTTTCCAGCAGGATTCGGTTTGCTCTACACCGCTTTCGATCGACTTTACTCACGGCATCTCGATTGATTTCTTTTCCTTCCCCTACTAAGATGTTTCAATTCGGGGAGTTCCCTATCCGCGTGGATTGCTAGAGGTTGTCTCTAGCGGGAAGTCCCATTAGGCGATCGAGGGATCTAAGGTTCCTTGCGCCTACCCCTCGCCTATCGCGGCTTGGCACGACCTTCGTCAGCACTCGAGCCGAGCCATCCACCAGATGGCTGAGTGACTGCAGCAACGCTACCAGTCTGGTACACATCCAGGTCTGCGTATGATCGGTAATCATCGGATCAGAACGATCCTATACCCTTCCTCGACAACCCTTTTCCATGTCGCCGAGTGCATCTTTCTTGTGCATCTATACCATACGTATAAGGGGGTATTTTAAAGTTGCTTCCCCCTCGAGGTTCCAAAGGGACCTCTATGCTCAAATTTCACATGCCGGGATAACTATTCTCCGACAGGGAAACTTCTAGAAAGTTATCCCCTATAAAAGGATTTTGGGAAGCGGTTGGCATATAATTAAAGAGGGATATTAATCGCTTTTAAATGACTTTATTCCCCATATAAATATCGAGTCTAAGAAACATAGGTAAATTATAAGAGTGAGTTGTTTGATAAATTATTAGAAACAGATGTCAGACGTTAGTCCGACGGTGTTGTACTATGAAAAAGATTCCCACTGGTGTTAGTGACCTAGACGCCATAATCAAAGGAGGTGTCCCTGCCGGCTCAGTAGTTCTGCTCTTCACCGAGATAGGGGCAGGAGGTCTCGAGTATGTTTACACCTCCTCCGCCAAAATATTGAGAGCAAAAAGTAATCCAGAAGATATACCCAGCATATTAGGAGACGAATGTAAAGGTTCTAACCTCCCTGAAGATATCCATTATATCACTTTTTCAAGAGCTAAAAAAGATATACTAGAAGAGGTCAAGACATCATTCGATCAGCATTACTATGACATAATCCAAAAAAACGTAAAGTTCAAAGATCTATCTCAGAAATATTTTAAAAGGACGATGGTGCCACCGAGTTGGTCCGGAGACGACGGTAGAGACAAGACAGATCTTTTCTCAAACAACGATAACTTAGACCTTTTGAAAGGACTTGTACAGTTTTTAGAAGATAATGCGGAAGATAACATGGTAGTCATCGATTCCTTGACGGACCTGTTGACCAATTCAGCCATAGATAATGAAAAACTGATCACCATCGTGAAGGGGATGAGGAGAGCATCCAGGAAATGGGGAGGCGTGATATATCTACTGCTTTCAAAGGACATCCTAGAAAGAAGTATGGAGTACCACATCATAGACAGCGTGGATGGAGTATTCAATTTCAGATGGTCGGAAAACAAACGTGTCTCAAAAAGACAGCGCTACCTGATAGTAGACAAGTTCATGAGCGTACTGCCGCATCTTAAGCGGGAGAAGATAGCTAGATTCACCGCAGAGGTTACAGATTATGAGGGTTACGTAGTAATAAATTATGAAAGGATAATATAAAAGTGAGGTGAGATGATGGGAAGAAAAAGTATAGAGAGAGTAAAAACAGGCATCGAAGGGTTGGACGGGATGTTGAATGGTGGAGTACCTAAAAGTCATGTTTTCACCGTCATGGGAGCCTTCGGTACCGGTAAAACAACTTTTTCTCTACAGTACATATGGGAAGGTCTGCAGAAAAACGAACCCGGTATATTCATAAGCTTGGAGGAAGATAAAGAGGCGATGATAGAGACTGGGCTTTCCTACGGGTGGGACTTTCAAGAATACATCGAAGAAGGAAAATTGGCAGTTGAGAAATTGACTCCGGCAGATGCTGAAGCTACTATAAAAAAGATAGAGAGCGACCTGCCTAGATTTATAAAGGATTTTGAGGCCGAAAGGATCGCCATCGACTCGGTATCTCTCATGAACATGCTGGCCGATACTCCTCAGCAGAAGAGGGACCAACTATTTGCCCTCTGTCAGATGATAAAAGAGACCGGAGCTACCGCATTGCTGACGGCAGAAGTAAAAGATGACAATCCTGAAAGTTCCAGGGACGGACTCATCGAATATACCGCCGACGGCGTCATCCTGTTGAGATACAACCAGACGAATTCAGAGGAAGTTCAGTTGAGCATACAGGTGAAAAAGATGAGAAGGATCGAACATTCCAGGAAGATAAAACCCTTCTCTATAACCGACAACGGTATCGAGGTCCATATGGAAGGAGCTATATTTTAAAAGAGCTTGGTGACCATCATGGGAGTAGGTATCAGTGACATAATAAAAAGTGAGGAGATCGATTTCGACGAGATGGAAGACCATATCATAGCTATCGATGCCTATAACATAATATATCAATTCCTTTCCAGTATCAGACAGAGGGACGGCCAACCTTTGAAGGATTCCGAAGGGCGCGTGACTTCTCATCTTTCCGGGCTGCTGTACAGGAACGCGAGCCTGATAGAGAAGGGAGTCAAACTCGTTTACGTTTTCGACGGAACTCCGGATATCATGAAGGAGGGTACTCTTGAAAAGAGGAAAGAGAGGAAGGTAAAGGCAAAAGAAGAATACGAAACGGCGTTAGAGAAAGGAGATCTTGAAAAGGCCCGGACCAAAGCTCAACAGACATCACGGATCAGCGACGAGATCGAAGATAGCAGTAAAAGGCTTCTCGACCTTTTGGCCATACCGTGGACACAGGCCCCAGCGGAAGGAGAAAGTCAAGCGGCATACATGGTGAAAAAAGGAGACGCTTGGTCCGTCGGAGGTCAGGACTACGACTCACTACTTTTCGGCGCACCAAGATTGGTAAAGAATTTGACCATCACGGGCAGAAGGAAGATGCCTGGTTCCGATAGATACAAAACGATAAAGCCCGTATTGATGGTATTAGAAGAGATCTTGAACGAACTGGAGATCACCCGGGAACAGTTGATAGATATAGGTATCTTGTGCGGTACCGATTACAACGAAGGAGTTAAGGGCATCGGACCTAAACGCGGCTTGAAGTACGTTAAAAAGTACGGTGATCTTGAAGCCGTGCTAGAAGAGAAAGGTGAAGAAGTCAACAATCACGAAGCCATAAGGAAGATCTTTCTCGAGCCGGAAGTCACCGACGACTATACCGTCGAGTTCAAAAACGATCTGGGCGATGTTAAAGGCTTTCTGTGCGACGAGAGAGATTTTTCAGAGTCTAGAGTGGATTCCGCCCTCGATAAGATCAAAGAAGGTTTTAAAAAGAGAGAGCAGACCAGCCTGACCTCGTTTTGATCTCGTTCAGCAGAACTCGTCTAAACTCGGAGTCGATATCTTGTCATTTTCGAATAATGACTCGATCTGTTCTTCTAACTGTTTTACACGCTGGTAAAGGTACTCGGAAACGTCGTACTTCTCCACCATCTCTAAAGAAAAATTAAGGTATTTTTTCACCCCACCTTCGTGTATCGTCAAGGTCAAGTTGCCTCCACAGGTACACCCACCGCTCAACGGTATCCTTCGATACTTTGTATTACACTTCGTGCACCTGATCTCCTGTACACCGAACTTGTTCAGGTTCCCTATAAGGTCTGGTATAAAATGATCGTTGATCACCCTGCTTACCACGTCCGTGGTGTCCACTGCCCTTATCATATCGGCAACTTTTATCTGGGCGTCCATCTTTTCGGTCATCTTTCCCAACCGCGTATACCTGCTGGTCGTGGGTCCTTCGTCTATCCTCGAGGTTTCGTGAGTGTAACCAAAATCCTCATATTGGCCTTCCTGGCCGAGTCTGTCTTCTACAGTCTCGATGAGATGCTTAACTTCTTTCGGGTCTGCATAATCCAATGTTTTCTCATAAAATTCGAGAGGATAATCCCATTCGGTATCTACGTTGTGGGCTTCGCTGTCTATCTCCGAGGGATCTATCCTTGTGGTCATGACCAGCGGAGCGTCCATCAGACCTCCTCTTTTTTCAGGTAAGAAATATTCTGAGAAATTTAGAAGACCGTCTAGAAGGAGCATTATGCAGTCTTCATCACCGTCACAATTTCTGCGCTTCGCTGCGTGAAAATGTGGGTGCGCATAACCAGCTCTTCCTCTATGGAAGCCTATGATCCTTCCTAGGACTCCTCCTGATGTGTGAGGAGCTAGGCCTACCACGAGTTCTCCGATGAGGTCTTCTTTTCTCTCGGCTTCATAGTAAGGTTCTAGATCGTAATACTTCTCCAGCAGATCGTCTACGAATTTTGCAACTTTGACAACATAACCTCCGGCCTCGTTAGATATGACCATATCCTGCGGCTTCAACTCCACTATCTGCTCATCATCTTTCAATTCTTTACCATCTATATCTTTGTCGTATCCAAGCTCTTTTGCCTTTGAAACCGTCAGCCCGATCTCCTTCGGCTTGAAATGGGTCAGGGGAAGGTCTGTCATGTCATAGCGCGAAGTACCGTCCTTGAAGACGTAGATGCCGTGTTTAGCTCTCAAAACGCCTTTTTCTAGAGCTTCCGGTGTTTTTGTCTTGGTTATCATGCCTTTGACCCCTTTTATCTTCTGAACGTTTCCACCACCTCCAAGGATGCCTAGAGCCTCTCGATATATGTTCTTCATAGGAATTTTTTGAGTCTTAGGCTCATCTATTATCTCACATCTTCCCCCGCACGAACACCTGATCTGAGCGCTGCTCTTCCCGCATTTACTGCATCTTCTTGCGCTTATGTCCACTTCGATAACGCCTTTGTCCACTGCCTTTTTCACCAACCTTTCGGAACCGCCGGCTTCACCGAGAGGGAAGAGACCGTGAACAGGCGGGCTCATCTTCCTCTCCTTCGCTTTTTCTGGCCTCGCCATCCTAGCACCTATGGATGTAGGGCCTTTGTCTCTTATGGGGGCACCCGCGGTTTCGCTCAAATAATCCAGCGGATCCTTCTTTTTCGAGTCTCTCTTCTCCGTTAGATCTTCACCTATGCCGAGTGTAAAAAGCAGAGGTCTATACTCATCAACGATTATCTTTTCATCATCCGTCTTATGAGGTATGCCTATGATCTCCATGATCCTCTTGATCTTCGGGTCTAAAGAAAATATAAGGGCATAGTTTTCCAGTTCACCTTCCTCCATGATCCATTCTCTCAACTCTTCGATGTCATCCACTTCGGCATACTTCCAAAAATAAGTAAAATTCGGATGAAGAGGATGAGTTTTCTCTTCGGACAGCTCTACGGCTTTTTCTGCGTCGATCTCATCCTCATCCAAATCTTCATCCACCTCTTGGACCCACCATTCGTGGCAGTAAGCTCCAGGAACAAGAGGATGGTTGTTTTCTATGAACTCCCCAAAAGGTATCAATATCTCTCCTAGGTCCAAAATCTCCTCTGCCTTATGATAAAGTTTCTTGCCTTCCTCGGGAGAATCCACCCTTTTCACCGTTCCATCCTTCAATAGAACCGTGGGTCCCTCTATGGTATCGCAGGGTGTTATAGCCCCGGCTTTGCCCGGGCGCTCCGTTTTTATCTGGGTACCTAGAGCTAAAAACTCGTCTGTTAGGTACATGGTAGCAGGATTGACCGCAACCGAAGCCAAACCTTCAGTCCTTGTCCTTCCATACCTTAATCTGAATCCGCCTTTTTCACTGGGATGCCCAAAAACAGGTCGGCCGGCTATAGTTTCTTTTATATACTTTGTCTTGGGGGCTACACCCTTCTTTTCCTCATCTTCTGACTTTTCCTCTTCATCCTTCCCTCCAGACACATATTCATCTATATACTCGTCAAGGAACTCCCATCCCTCTATATCCAGTTTTTCGACGTGCTTTTTCAGTTTTTTAGCCTTCAAGCACATGCCCTCGGCTATCACCAAACAAGCGCCGCCTCTTACTTGGTTTGTATCCACGCGGGGAAGGTCCCTATTGCCGGAAACCTCGTCTTCGCCCGTTCCTTCGCCGCTTATACTGACAGGGCAGCCGTCCACGATCAACGATATCTCCTCAGGGGATGGAGTGTACTGCAGACCTAGAGATTTTTTGTATAGAGGTATCTCCTCTTTGAAGCGCTGTATCTCTTCAGAAGTCGGCTTGAATTCATCTACATCAAGTTCTCTTCTTACCACGTCAGCTATCAGGACGCTCATGGCCTGACCGGTACCTCCGGCAGAGCGTATAGGTCCCGCAAAAGACAGTTCAAGGTAATTCGTGCCGTCGTTGTTTTCCCTGAGATTCACTTCGCCTATACCCTCTAAGGGAGCGACGAGTATACCTTCAGTGAGGACCGCAAGTCCTATCCGGACCGCGTCTTCTATCCTCTCGGCAACGCTTCCTCCATCTCTAGACGCCACTTGCTTCGCTATCCTGATGGATACTTCTTCCCTATCATACTTTTCACTCAACTCTCTTATCTTTTCCGCGGTATCTTCAACTCCCGTCAGCTGCTCCGCTCTTAAGGCAAGGTCCTCCGCCCTAGGTATCTCCACATCTGTCTTTGGATCGTAACCCAAAGATCTCGCTTTTTCAGCTATATCATAACAATTGTTAGCTTCCTTCTCGAGTTTTTTGAAGTATTCATCCATCCGCTCCGAATAAACCAATTCAGACATGCTCGTGCCTCGACTTACATCGCATCTCTCGCGCGTTCATACCTATTGTAGTGGAGATTATTAAGAGTATTGCCTTTCGAACCTTTTTCAGAATATTAGAAAGAGGAAAGGTGTTTTTAAAGTGGTTTTCAATAGTGACCCTTGATCTCATCCAAGTATCCTTCAAGTTTACCTTCTTCCTGTACTTCCAACTCATATGTTACATGTACCAGCGGTTTATCCACATCAAGAACTCTGTTCAGGTCTATCGGTGTACCAGTTAATACTATGTCCGCATCGGAATCTTTTATGGTCTTTTCAAGGTCCTTGATCTGTTCCTGGGAGTAACCCATGGCCGGCAGGACTTTTCCAAGGTGAGGGTTCTTTTCAAAGGTCTCCTTGATGGAGCCCGCTGCAGAATCTCTAGGATCCACGAGCTCGCGAGCACCGTATTTTTCTGCGGCAAGTTTCCCAGCACCGAACGACATCTCGCCGTGTGTGACCGTAGGACCGTCTTCCACGACAATCACACTTTTCCCTTTCACCGCTTCAGGATCAGTAACTTTTATGGGCGAATTCGCTCTGATTATCTCGGCATCGGGGTTCTCCCGCTTTATGTTCTCTTCTAACTCTTGGATGTCTTCCTCTTCCGCGGAGTCGCACTTGTTTATTATGCATATGTCAGCCATCTTCAAGTTGGCCTCACCAGGATGATATTTGGTCTCGTGACCAACACGGTGGGGATCTAAAACCACTATGTGCATGTCAGACCTGTAAAAGGGCGTATCGTTGTTACCTCCGTCCCATACCAGGATGTCGCCCTCTTTTTCCGCCTCTCTTAATATAGCACCATAATCGACTCCCGCATAGATCACCATGCCCTTGTTTATATAGGGTTCGTATTCTTCTCTCTCCTCTATCGTGCATTCGTGTCTATCCAAGTCCTCGTAAGTTGCGAACCGCTGTACGGATTGTTTTTCCAGATCGCCATAGGGCATGGGATGCCTTACGGTGACGAGATCGGTACCCTTCTCGTTCATATATTCACATATCTTTCTAGTGGTCTGGCTCTTCCCAGCTCCTGTCCTCGTCGCACATACGGATATCACCGGGAGCCTTGCTTTTAACATTGTTTCGTTGTTACCCAATAAGATGAAGTCAGCTCCGGCAGCTATGACCTCTGAAGCTTTGTGCATCACGTATTCATGAGTTATATCGCTGTAAGAGAAAACCACTTCATGTATACCCTCTTCCTTTATCATCTCGTTTAACCTTTTCTCGGGAACGATAGGTATACCGTCAGGGTACAACTCGCCCGCTAACGACGGCGGATATCTTCTGCCTTCTATATCAGGAATTTGGGTGGCGGTAAAAGCCACTACTTCGTAACCGTCATTATCCCTGAATACCGTATTAAAATTATGAAAATCTCTACCTGCTGCGCCCATTATTATTACTCTTCTTTTCCTTTTCTCCATCTTACCACGGATACCCCTATATGAGTGACATATTTCTAATTTTTGGATTCTTAACGAACGGTATCAGCATTGACTGTAACCGCAGTTTGGACACGTCCTGCATCCCTCCGTAAGGGTCAACATCGAGCCGCATTCGGGACACGCGGGATTCATACCCTTCGAAACCATCTCTTTTACCGCGGAATTCATCTCCTGCCCGTCAGTCGGAAGCTGCGCTTGTTCCGTTATCTTCCTTCCTTCCTTGTGCCACTTCATCGCCTTCGCCATAGCGTCCGGTATAGATAAGATCTTCTCGCCCTGTTCGAAAGCGATCTCCGGAGACCTGATACCTTCCAACTGCTCGATTATCTCTTCCGTAGGGATACCAGAGCGCAGACACAGCGAGATCAATCTTGCGAGAGATTCGGTAAACGATTGAGTGAAACCTCCCGCTCTTCCGATCTGCGAGAATACCTCGAACATGCCGTGTTCGTCTTCATTTATGGTAACGTATAAGCCACCGTAACCGGTGGTTATCTTTCTGGTGGTGCCTTCTATGGTGGCGGGTCTCTTCCTTGGCCGTCGTTCCGCTTCCTTTACCGACTCTTCTTCTCCTTCCTTTTCCTCGCCCTCTACCTCCATCACCTGTTCCTGTCGTGAACCCGACCTGTAGACGGTAACGCCTTTACACTTCAACTCATAGGCAAGATCATACACTTCCTTTATGTCTTCCTTGGAGGCGTCCTTGGGAAAATTCACGGTCTTGGATATCGCGTTATCAACGTGTTCTTGAAAGGCAGCCTGCATACGTATATGCCATTCTGGAGTGATCTCTAAAGCTGTCTTGAATATATCCTTCATATCCTCCGGTACTTCTTCTATATTCGCTACGGAACCAGTCTCAGCGATCTTTTCCATAAGTTCTTGACTATGGATACCCCGTTCACGTGCCATCTCTTCGAAGGCCGCGTCCGGCATCACTAGAGATTCTCCGTCCAGTACGTTCTTCACGTAGGAAACCGCAAAGATCGGCTCTATGCCTCCACTCGTATCGGCGATCATCGAAGTGGTGTTGTGTGACACGAAACCGTTAGCGATATAGGTATTGTTCTCAGGAACCTCGAGGTCATGAGTTCTTGCAGTCCCCTTTTCCTTCTCTTTCACGGTTCCAAGGAAGAAGTCATTTTCAATGAAACGTTTGACCATCAGGTCTTCCTCTTCCGTGTTTTCAACCACTTTCTCTGCAGTCCTTTTCGTCAGGACTTGATACCGTGACTGCCTTACCCTGTGTTTCAGTTCAGGATTAAGATCATTGAAGACCGCTAACGCTATTAGTTCCTCGACCATCACAGGTGGAAAGTCATCGTTTTTGAAGGACTGTGGAGTCAACTCTAATTCTTGTTCAGGAGCTTTCGTGATAAATCCTACCTGGTTTAAAAACTTATTATCTTCACTTTTGTTGAGTCCTCTAACAACGTATCGGTCTTTCTCTCCATGATGATCATCTCCCAATACTTCAGCGGATCTCCTTTCACGTTTGAAAACTATACCTAGGTTCAAGAGCAATATCTGGACCTGTTTAGAAAGTTTTTTAGACACTGTGGAAAGTTCTACTTTCCTTGAAAAACAGCCATCAGCCTCGAACAGACCGCGAAGGAACGCTTTCGTCGGTTTTCTACCTGATCTCATCACCTGTTCAGGTATACTAGCTGCTCCTTCACCTTTGTTTCCTTTCTCCTTCATCCAACCGTTGTCCTTGAAGTAACGGGGTAGGGGTCTCCCGCCGAAACAGAGCATCTTTTTAGAACCTTTATCCTCGATAGTAGGTTCTACACCGAACACTTTCTCACCCAAGTTCTTGAGATGGTGCTCAAGTTCCTCCTGATGGGACGCCACTATCAGTTTTACCCCAACATCCTCATGGACGTAACCGTCCCCCATATAATATCCCAAAAACTCTGCAAGTTCCTCTGTCATCTCTTCCGGTAATTTTAGAGTTTCGCTGGTATCGTGGTGAAAGTTTTCATGTTCCGAGGTGCCCAGCTTTACAGGTCTGTACTCTTCTTCGAGTGTGTTTCGTTTAAGGACGATCCTGTCTTTCTCGCCTATATCCTGCGTCTCTTTCCAGGAGTATCTACCTTCTTCGTCCACGACTCTGAACTTGTGATCCGGAGTTGCAGTTACCTCAAAACCCTCCTCTGTAACTATCTTCTCCACGACCGCCTTCCCATTGTCGAAGTGTCGGACCGCTTCGACCGTTCCTTCATCAGATTCAACTTTCGATATCTTTGTTTCACTCCACCTGTCATCGATCCTGGTTCCCTGAAAGCCCTGTATCTCCTCCAGTCCCGACTCTGTAGATATCAACGTGTCGGTTTTGACACAGCCTGTGGGAGCTATGGTGGTAGTGGTGGCGTTCCTCATGGGTTTTTCATATTCTGATTCGTCCCATGTCGAAAATTTTCCCCTCTCCTCCGCGATCCTGCTGCTGACTTCTTTGCTTTTCTGCTGGATGAAACCCATGACTT
>PWHU01000165.1 GCA_003555395.1 Thermoplasmata archaeon | reverse complement strand
TCGCGCCGCCCAACTCAGAATCTCCCACTTTTATCTTTCCTCCATAACTCTCTACTATCTTCTCCACAAGATGCATACCCAAACCGGATCCGGAAGAGTCTTTTCCCTTGTATCCTCTTTCGAATATCCTTTCCTTTTCCTCATCCGATATACCTTTACCGTCGTCTTCTATGCTCACCGTAACGTATTTTTCGTCCTCCTGCACCGAGATACGTATCTTTTCTCCTTCTGAGTGTTTTATAGAGTTCTCTATCAGGTTGGAAAAAAGCTCCTTCAGAAGGTCGCCGCCTTGTACTCGCGTATCCCTTCCTTCGTAAACTATCTCGATGCCGCTTTCTTCGGCGGCCATCCTCTCCTTTTCAACGGTGGTCTTCAAAAGTATATCTAGATTCTGTTCCTTGGTCTCCTGTTCTCTATCAAGGTCTCGGAGCTTCCTCACCTTCTCTATAAGTTCAGTACTTCCCTTTATGGTGTCCAGTGCTTTCTCGACGAACTTTTCGACTTCGGGATCCAATTCCTTCTCTTCCATCAGCTGAAGGTAACCCTGTACCACCTGATTTTTGTTCATTATGTCGTGCCTGAGCAGCGAATGTAAGAAATCCTGCCTTTTCTCGACTTCTTTCTTTTCGGTTATATCCACGAAAGTCGCCAGGGTAGCTTTTCCCCCTTCGTAGTGTATAGGCGAAACCTGTTCAAGGACCCACCCTGATTCGCTACGTTTATCCAAAAATCTGTGCTCGTAGGGTTCCATCCTTTCCCCTCTCAGCATCTCCCTTGCCTTTCTGCTCACCTCTTCTCTTTCCTCTGAAGGGATAAATTTGGAAACGTCCATATCTTGAACTTCTTCCCTTGAGTACCCACTGATCTCTTCGAAATATGGATTAGCTTCGACTATAGTGCCGTCAGTGATCACGATCACGCCGACCTCTCTGCTTTTCAACAGCCCATTGCTCAGGTCCTCCAATCTCTTCCTTTCAGTGATGTCTCTCGCTATACATATCCATCCCACGATATTTTCTTCTTCGCTCAGGGCTTCCATATTGACCTCCAAAAATTTTTTTGTCTCTTGCTTGGGCTGGATAGTTATCGGAAATGGACAATCCTTACTATCTACTTGAGATCGAAATCTTTTCTTCAACTCTTCAACCGCCCCGCCGGTGAAAAAAGAAAGGTCTTCATATCTCTCTCCGATGACCTCGTCCTCGTGGTAACCTGTAACTTCAAGGAAAGTATCGTTAACGTTCTCAAAGAGCCCCTCACTGTTGATCATGAAGACCAGGTCGGGAGTGAGCTGGAAGAGATTCTTGAATCTTTCTTGGCTCTTTTTCAACTTCCTTTGGGCCTCTTTTCTTGAAGATATGTCGAGTAAAGTACCTTGTATCGCGGGTTCACCCTCGTAATGCGTGCTGACAGAGTGAGCTTCAAAGAACTTTTCTTCGCCTTCCTTGGTCGAACCTTTGAAAACGTGTCTAGATAGGCCACCGTCTTTCTCTCTCTTCTCTACGCTCTTCTTGATAAAATCTTCGTCTTCCGAACCCACCACTTCAAGATAACTTTTGTCCAACAGTTCTTCTCTCCCGTAACCCAACATCCTGCAGAACTGGGGATTGACGTATTTGAATACGCCTTCCTGGATTATGTAGACGCCGACGATGGACCCTTCTACCAAGTCCCTATATTTCTCTTCGCGCCTCTGGAGTTTATGTTCTATCTCCTTGCTGTGGGTTATGTCTCTCATCACCACGTGGAACGATCTTTTTTCTGAATTTCCACTTACAGGAACGAAAAGCGAGTGGAACCAATCGCTGTGGATCTTGAGTTCGAGTTCCCTCTTCTCTCCGCTTTCGAGAGTTTTTCTTCCCTCGCCAATCAACTTTTCGGCGGCATCTTCTGGAAATACCTCGAATATATCTTTATCCAGCGAGTGGTTTTCTTCGACATCTAACTTTTCTACGAGAACGGGATTTGCAGTCAGCAGTATACCGTTTTCATCTATCTCGGCGATGAGATCCGTAGAACTGCTTATCAGGTCTTCATATTTTTTTTTGGTCCGGTGATCGTCGACCTCTTTTCTGATCACGCCGGATAGAGTTTCTATACGCTCTTTGAGATTTTCATCCTTTTCGAGAAAATTATCGGCTCCGAGCTCGTAGGCTTCCCTGGCGATCTTATCTTTCGGAACTACTGTGAAGATGATGAAAGGTATGTCGACGCCTTTCTTCCTCACATCCCTCAAAAAGGAGAGCCCGTCCTTATCGGGCATCCTGTGATCCGAAACGATGACGTCGTAATCTTTTTGATTTAAAAGATCCAGGCCCTGTTCTGCCGAAGTAGCTGTTTCTAATTTAAATTCGGTGTCTATCTTCTCAAGCAGGGCCTTGCAATGCTCCAGATACGAATAGTCGTCATCTACAAGTAATATATTAACGGTCATATCTATTGGATCTTCTCGTAGGATTTTGGATATACGCCGACGTTGATGATATACTTGTTTTCAAAGACATGGACGTCTTCTATGTGTATGTTCTCTTTCTTCCTGAGTTCGAAGGAGAACTTGTTGAACTCGGGACCCGAGTTGAACTCGAATACCAGTTTTTCCTTGTTTAACCCCTCTCCCGCCGTTTTGGTTATGTCCCTCTGAAAAGCCTCGACGGTTTGTAAGGCTTCCTTTACGCTGGTAACACCAGTAACTGTCTCCTCGTCTCTCTCGTCTTTACGCATGAGTTCTTCGTACACGGCAAACCTCAGCTCTTCCTTATCTATCGGCTTTTCTAGATATTGATGTATGTCAGCTTCGTTTATCGCCTGCTTGGCAACTTTGAGATCACCGTGTCCCGTCAGCATGAACCTCAAAGTGTCCGGAGAATCATCTTTCACTCCTTTCAAGAAGTCGACACCGTTCATCAGAGGCATCTTGTAATCTGAGATGACCAGATCGTAATCACCTTTTTGAACTTTTTTCAGACCCTTCTTTCCGTCGCTGGCCGTTTCAACTTCGCACTTGAAATTCTTAGCCGATTCGAGTGTATCTTCAAGAAAGTTCAGCATCCCTAGTTCGTCGTCTACGATCAATAGATCGAACACTTGATCTTCTTCTTCAGGATCTTGGCTATTTGAATCCATGGTTGTCGATATGTAAAAACCTATAAATATTTATTGTGGGAGCGGCACCGCCGTGATCACTTGGACCATCTCATCCAGACCACCGAAATACCATAGAACTCCTAGAACAACAGCAAGTAGCAGCACCACGACCAAGAGCTTTATCAGATTCCAGAGTATGCACAAGACGAGTATCACGATGATGATCACCAGAATTACAAGCGGTATGAGACAGATCATGGTTGAAAAGAGGATAGCTACTTTATTAAATCTACGATGCGAATATTTATGTAAAACTTTGCCTTTGCTCCCTTGATTTAAAATGATCATAGAAAAGCCATACAAAACGACGAAGAAGATCACTTCCGTCACGGTCGTGATGATCATATTGATCTCTCTTTTCACCGCCGCGGCACACGGCTTCGATATGGAAAGCGACCGTAGGGAAGGGGAAAAGGAAGACGATCCTGACACGACTTTTAAAACTCCGTTAGAGGAAGAGATGGACGACGAAAGGATCATATTCGAAAGAGTGGACGATATCGGTAACGTAGGAAAACATTCCTCCATCAACGTTACTGACGAAAATCGATACATAAGCTATTACTCCGAGAGCGACCGATCGCTCAAACTGGCGATGGGCGGATTACCCTACGCTTCGGATAACTGGACCGTGTGGACCCTCGACGACCAGGGCGACGTGGGAAAGTATTCCTCTCTAGAAGTTGCGAGTCAAGATGAAACTGATAACGTCCACATCGCATATCACGATTCGTCTGAAAAGGAATTGAAGTATATCCACGTATCCATATCAGACGATACACTGGATATCGAAGATGAAGAAACAGTGGACACGGACGGAGTTGGAAAGTACGCTTCACTCGTTTTAGATGACGAGGAAGATCCCCATATCAGCTATCACAACGAAAGCAGCGGTGGATTGATGTACGCGACGAAAACTGGAAACGGCTGGGAAATCGAAGAAGTTAAAGAAGGAGAAGGTGAAGGTATGGGACTCCATACCTCTTTAGCTTTGGATTCGGATAACGTTCCTCACATAGTTCACTACGACTGGTTCGATACCTGTTTGATGTATTCAGAAAAGAGCGGAGGGAACTGGAATACTTACTCCATCGATGCAGCCGGTGAGCAGGCCGGGAAGCACGCTTCATTGGTTTTGGACAGGTATGATCAACCCCACATCTCGTGTTACGAATGGACCGATGAAAACTACCGTCTAAAGTACGTGTATAAAGAGAACAGTGGATGGGACGCGGAGACAGTAGATGAAGAGACGGCTTACGTCGGAGTCTATACTTCCATCGATCTGGATGGGGAAGAAGAACCGGTCATAAGCTACCACAGGTGGGACGAAGAGAACCTGAAGTTGGCATGGAAAGAGAACGATGACTGGACCTCGAAGGCGGTAGACACCGAAAATCGTGTCGGCTCTTACACCTCTCTTGAGATGGGAGAAAACGGGACGGATGCACACATCAGCTATCACGACGATACGAATTCCGACCTACTTTACGCCCGTATATTTTTGAGAAATCGAACTCCTCTGAAGCCCATGTCATTCACCACCTATTCTGAATACGGTAACATCGTCTTGAATTGGGAAGAACCGGTCTTCGACGGTCTTTACATGGAAGAGGACGGTATCGACGGCTATAACATATACAGGAGGAGCGAGGATCAAGAAGAATTCGAGCTGTTGGAAGAGAATCTGAGCGCCTCCACCTATTCATATACGGACCCGATACCTGCCGAGAATGAAACAGATAATTACCTTTACAAAGTCGCGGCGGTAAATAGGAAGGGGATAGGAGACAATTCCACCGTTTTGAGAACTAGGGCTAGATACTTCGATTCCAAGAGAGAAGGTGACAAAACGAACATCTACGCAGTCGAAGAGCTTTTCGCCTTTGAAGGTGAAGAAGATACAGGACCGGATAGCTACGAGTTAAGATGGGACTTCGACCACAACGCGACCGAAGGAGCGGTATGGGAGAAAGAAAAGACCTTCCAAGAAAAACAAGAGGTGACCAGGACCTATGACGACGTCGGACTCAAAAGCGTGATGCTCGAGGTAGAAGCCGGAGAAAGAAAAAGAAGATGCCTGCAGAGTGTGTGGGTGCTGGGCGAATATCGTCTGACCTCGACGTATGAGGAGGAAGATTCCAACGAAGTCTTCTTCAATATAAGAGAAAAATTCATACCGGATTATCCTTATGAAGACGACGAAGTCGGTTTGAAGAACACTTACATATTCGAAGGTAACAAAAACCTGCCGTATCGGGCTGTAAATTTTTCATTTTTCACCCATAATGAATACGTGAACGAATCTAAGATAGGAGATTCTATGGAGGATCCTCTTGACCCAGAGTACACGGAAGGGGAAACTGCATTTTGGGAGCATACTTACATGGTAAGCGACGCTTTGTATGATACGGAGGTCGTGGTCGAACCCGTACTATATAATGAACACAGAGATGCTTATGAAAGGCCGTTCAGTTCCGACGGATGGAAGGATGACGTTCAAAAGGACGTTGAGATGATAGAAACTCTCACGTTTGTCTACCCTCTCTTGAATCAAACGGTCAATATGACCGCAGATAACGTGGGGGAAGGAGAAAATTACCATGGATGGGAACTAGAGTTCGAGGTCGATTTCGATCTTGACGACGATGAAGAAGGTTTCTTCAACGTCTCATCCGTGATGCCCTCCGGCATAAACAAGTTGGGTGATTTCTTCGGAGGGGATTACGGCTTCGAAGTAGAGGTTTTACCGGATGATACGATAAAATTCAACAACGAAGGCGTCATCGAAACGAAATTATTGACATTCAGTACGGACATCGATGAAGATGACATGCCTTCAGGCGAGATCGACGGTAATCTTGGAAAGTCGGCATCTTACAGCGCGGATTACGAGACGGAGGTTTCCGCTAATATACACATATTACTGATAGTGGACCCTTTCGGACGAGAGATAGGAGTGGAAGGCTATCTGGAATTCGACTTCGGCGCGGAACTATCGATAGACATCCCTTTGAAGTCCATAGGTATAGCTGATGTAGGATTGACCGCCAGTGTCGGCGCCGGTATAGGGATAGAATTCATGATAGGTGGGCTTTATTATCAGTCCGGCGAAGGTGTCACCCCTGAACCTCCTGAACAGGTCCCTATCGAGATGAGGGTGGAATTCGGTGGAGGTCCATATGCTCAAGTATTACAGGGACTTGCACGAGTCGAGGGCAACTTTATCTGTGAACTCACGGTAGGTGTAGAGGTACCCAGCCGAGAAACCGATCTGACTTTAGCCGGGAGATTCGAGGTGGTTGCGGAAGCGGCCTGGGGTCTATGGGAGAGTACAAAGTCATGGGAGCTCTTCAGTAAAGAGATCTACTCGAATTCGGCAGATCCGGAACTTTTTGTGTATCCGGGAGGCAGCGAGTTCGAGATATTCAGTACCGACAGGTTGTACACCCGCGATTATCATATGAACGGCTTTGAAACATCAGGACACGATCTCTCAAATGAAGCATCTCAGGGAGTGACTAGACTAGCCGATAACGTCGCACCAGACTCTAAACCACAGATAGATTTCATAGATGACGATTCCGGACTGGCGGTATGGGGCGACCTCACGAGTTCTGAGGAAGGAGCCAGATCCGAACTGTATACACGGGTTTATGAAGACGGAGGATGGACTGAGACCGATTTGATAGATGGGTTACCGAAAACCGCCTACAACCCGGAACTGATCAATTGGAATAACGAAGAGCTGATGATGTTATACATGGGATTAGACGAAGAGGTCAACGAAGAAACCATGGGCGAGGACTTCTTCGATAACAATTTCATCGCAGCAAAGACATGGTCGCCCTCGTCAGGATGGTCGGAAACGCTGCTCGACTATTCTTTTGAAGGTGCCCCCATCACCGGTTTCGATGTCAGTCTTAACGAAGAAAAGCTCTACATAGCTTACGAGGCCTGCGAAGCCGACTTCGACTACTTCAACGCTTCGTACGCCCAGAACGCTACGGTAGGACTCATCAGTGCGGAGATGGATACGGACGGATTGGTGGTGACCGATGTTTGGGAAACCGAAGAACGTATGCCCACCGTTTCCACGCCGGCGGTAGAGGTCATCGATGACCAGATAGGGCTCGCCTACATAAAAAACGTTCTATATGACAATAAAACATATGAAGAGAACTGTTATAACGAAACGGTCCTGGTCCAGGTCGATGGATCAGTCGACTCGATAGATCAGATGGAAAATCATTCTATCCGCGAAACGGAAAATACCACTTCGGACATAGTGCTTTCAAGAGAGAACAACAAGATGGTGGTATCATGGGTGGAGAACCACAGCTCCATAAAAAGGAGAGAGGTAGAATTAGAAAGTGGATGGGACATGTCGGATATCGAGACCGTATTTTTCGGAAGGACCGTCTCCAGTTTAGCGTTCCATGAAAACGAAACAGGAGAGTTCTACACCTTCCAGGGCGGCGAGAAAGGCGTACCGATGGTGATCCAGTCTAAGGCCGACGGCTGGGGTTATTTGAGAAGTATATCGAGAGACGACAGGTATTTACACGCGCAGTTGAACTCAGCTTTTAATGTAGAAGATCCCAGGATGATATATGTAGGGGAAGAGGAGGTCATCGAAGGCTGGCACGCCGCGCGCTATACATTTAACCGCATGGAAAAAGATCGAGTCGAAGATGAAAGCGAGCATGAAAATACCGGCGAGCTTAAAGGTAACTACACCATAGAACGTCACACTCAAAATAAGACCAGAGAGTACGGAGATCACATACAGTTCAGAAACGGCACGGGAAAGATGGTCGTTACGAGTTCGCCGAGCCTGAACGTCACCGAAGAGGATAAAGATTTCACCCTCACCTCTCTGGTCAGGTTCGGAGAAGAAGAACAAGGTCCGTTCATGCAGAAGGAAGACTCCTGGGCTGTCAAGTATGAAAGCGACGAGATCGTGATCGAACTCTGGTCAGATTCGGAGAAAGAGACTAGAGGTTTAGAAACGAACGACGTAGAACTCGACGAGTGGTTCTTCATAGGCGTGCGGTACGAGCAGGTGGAAAACGACCTATCTTACCTCAACGTCACCTTGATGAACAAGGAAGAAAATCTGACATCTGAGCAGTTCATAGATCATACGGAGAGCTTCGTGCTGGAAGGTTTTGAAGGCCCGGATTCTTCCCCGGAACCGTTGATCCTGGCGGGAGACCACGAAGACATCAACATGGACGATCTTAGGCTTGTAAATAGATACTTACCCGATGCCTCCATGATGAAGATATACAGCACGCCTTTCCCGGATTTTGACAGAAAGAGAGACATAGGTACTCAAGCCGTGCCGCCTTTCGTGAATTTTACTTTTAATGGATCTCAAGCCGGCGAGCCCATTGAGTTCAAAGGGCAAAGTCCTTCCAGTGATCTGAACTGGACGTGGATATTCGGCGAAGGAGAGAAAAGGTACGGGAAGAACGTCAACTACACTTTCAACGAGACGGGGCACCACGAAGTCAAGTTGAACGCGGTCCACAACCGAACCGGAGCCCTAGCTTATCACGATGAAACTATCCATGTCATCGATGCGTATCCTCCAGATTTTGATGGTGTGGAATATTACGAGATCGAAGAGAACAATAACAATTCGGTTAGGCTGTACTGGACACATGGTGAAGACGTTTCAGAGCCTATAAGATACAGGATACATCATGTGAAAGGTGAGGAGGAATTCGACCACTCCGTATGGGTCAATAGCACCTACGACGATTCTGCCGTTCTTAAGGAACTAGACCCAGATGTTGAGCACCGTGTAAAAGTGACCGCCGAGAACAATTTAGGATTAGTGGAAAACGATACGGAAGTGGTGGAGATCTCATTTGACGAAGACGACCTCCCTCCGGACTTCGACGGGGTCAAGAACGTCTACACGTCCGATCATCTCGATAAAACCGTGAATCTGGAATGGGACGCCGCATTCGATCATTCCGAACCCATAACGTACTATGTGTATCATTCTAGGGATGAGAACGTGAGTTTTGAAGATCCTATTGAAGAAGTGGAGGAGGAAACTCGTATAACGATCTCCGTCTCAGAGATAGGTGAGCACTACTTCGCGGTAAGGGCTGAAGACGCCGTAGGCAACATGGAGAAGAACGAAGTTGTAAGGAGTGCGGTAGTGAAAGATACTGAACCTCCTACAATAGATATAATAGATCCTGAAGACAAAGCGGAAGTTCTATCCACGGTCGAAGTCCAATGGGAAGGAGAAGATAATAATTCAGGGATATCCCATTACGAAGTGAAGATCGATCATCAACATTGGAGAGTCATAGATACCGATGCGACAAGAGTCAATCATACCTTTAGAAATCTACCAGACGGAAGACGCAGGCTGACTGTCAAGGCTGTAGATGGAGAGGGTAATCACGCTAAAGATTTCGTTACCGTAGAAGTGACTGGATCTTACGTTTCTCCCGAGGTAGAACTCATAGCGCCGGAAGACGCTTCTGAGAACATCTCGACTTTCCCAGCTTTGAGCGTAGATATACATCATCCAAACGAGTTGAAGAGCGACGTTTACTTCTACGGGGCTCCTAAAGACGAAACCATAACGGATGAGCATCTCATAGGACTTGTAGAGGATGTAGAGAGCGAGGAAACCGCCACAACGAACTGGACCGATCTTGAAGTCGATACGGCTCACGAATGGTACGTGGTTTTAGAGGACGGTATATCTACCACATCTTCGGAAGTATGGTCTTTCATTACTAGTGCAACGGGAGAGAACAATCCACCCGAGATAGTAGAGAAATATCCTGAAGATGGCTCTACCGAGCTCGGTTTGAACATCACACTAGAGGTCGAAGTTTTCGATCTTGACGGGCACTTGATGGAAGTAAGATTTTACAGTGAAGACGGGGAACCGATAGGCGCAGAACAAGGTATAGAGAGCGGAGGAACCGCACGCACCGATTGGACCGACCTTTCACCAGATACTACTTACGGATGGTCCGTCGAGGTCTACGACGGTTTTGACGAGGTGACTTCGGATACGTGGTATTTCGAGACAGAAGAAAGTGAAGATGAGATAGGGCCTTTTGAGTTCTACGATCCAGTGCCGGAAGACGGTGCTGAAAATGTTCCTATATCTCCTACTCTAGAGGTCAAGGTGGAACATCCTGAAGGGGAGAACATGGACGTATCTTTATACGGCACTTCCGAGTTCGATGACGAGTTCGAATTGATCGGTACGGATGAAGATGTAGAGAGTGGCGCCACCGCTTCTATAGAGTGGACGGACTTGGAGGAAAACACGGAATATCATTGGTTCGCTGCAGCCCACGACGGCGAGAAAGGATCGTCTTCAGAAACATGGAGCTTCAAAACAGGGGAAGAAGAGCATGGATTGAAGGTCTTGGAGTTCAAAGTCGATCCGATCTACGGTGAAGTACCTCTCGACGCTTTGATCCGTGTAGAAGTGGAGAACCCTGGTGTTGAACAAAAAGAGACGGAGATGAAGATAATCGACGAAGAGCAAAATACGATACAAAGTTGGATCTACACCGTTGAACCCAAAGAGATGCTGGAGATCTCAGAAGAACATCGGTTCGAAGAGGTAGGAGATCACTCGATCTTGTTTGAAGGTGAAGAGGAAGAAGTCAAGGTGGTGGACGAGGCGGTGTTGAAGCCGATCTTGCTGGAAGTCCCGGAAGAAGTGACCAAAGGAAGTTCCGTACCTATAAGAAGCGTGGTGAAGAACGAAGGAGATAGCGAACAACAGGTTCGCTTGATAGTAGAGGACGAAACCATCTTGTCTGAAACGGTACCCGCTGGGTCCGACGAATACGAATTTTCCTCTGAACACGTGTTCGAAGAGATAGGTGTAAAAGAGATAGAAGTTAAAGATGAAAACGACTATACTCTGCTTAGAGAGAAGGTGGAGGTCAGAGCCGTGGGACCGAGAACACCGGAGGATCCTAGACCCGTGGACGGAGCCGAGAACGTTTCTAGCTCGCCCACCTTGAGCGTAGAAGTCGAACATACGAACGAAGAAAATATGGGCGTATCGTTCTATGATGAAACTGGAGACGAAAGAAACCTCATCGGTGACGTTGAGGACGTGGCCAGCGGAGAAAAAGTAGAGGTCGATTGGTACGGGCTCGAGAACTCCACCACCTATCGCTGGTCGGTGGTGGTCGACGACGGTGAAATGGAAATATCTTCGGGGACGTGGTCTTTCACCACCAGCGCTACCGGTGAAAACGAAGCTCCGGACGTACCCGAACTCGTATCTCCAGAAGACGGCGCCACGGTGACTGAAACGGACGTTACTTTGACGATCGAAGCCTCGGATCCAGATTCTGATAGCCTCGACGTATCTTTCTATGAAGCAGACAACGACGAAAAGATCGGTGAAGCATCCGAAATAACCAGCGGCTCCGAGGCAGAGATAGTATGGCGCGACCTTTCATACAACACCACCTACGAGTGGTACGTCGTTGTGGATGACGGGGAACACACCACCACTTCGGAAGTTTGGTCGTTCACCACGGCAGATGAAGATGAAATGGACGATCCTGACGAAATGGACGATCCTGACGAAACAGACGATCCTGACGAAGAAGATGATCCTGACGAAGATGATGCCGGTTTGATACCGGTTCTACGGATAGTTCTAGTCGTCCTACTGTTAATTTCCGTCGCAGCGGCGCTCTTCATGTGGTATAGAGATCAATACGCCTCCGATCAAGACTCCGATACAAAAGAGGAAGAGGAAGAAAAGTAGAATCGGTAAATCCAAATATGATGGCGTACTTAAACATCTGGATGTTTGAGGCGAAGACTTCCAGAAAGATCTTGATCGTTGTACTATCGATAGTTCTAGCTGTATTTTTCGTCTGGTACGGTTCGATGGAGCCGGCCCCCGATAAAGGCGATTATCCTGGGCAGGAAGATCTCATAAAAGATTATGAAAAGTATATAGACGAAAAAGCCGAAGTCGGAGGAAAGGTGATAGAGACCGATCCGTTGGTGATAGAAACGGAGTACGGCGATAGAACCATGGATCTGACCATCGTAGATGCCCAGGAAAGTCCTAGCAAAAACGATAGGGTCACGGTCTACGGTACGGTCAGGGAGAACCACACAATCGAAGCCGAAAATATGGTGGTGCGACCGCGTTGGCGCTGGTTCTATATGTACGGTATCTCGGGTATAGCGGCAGTCTGGGTGGGCTTACGGATGATCGAACAGTGGAGATGGAACGGTAAAAGATTTGCTTTAGAAGTACGAGAAGAACCTTTGAAGTTAAAGGACCTGTTGAAAAAGAGTTCGAGCGGTGATACCCATGGCTGATCTGCTAACTCACGTTATGGTGGGCTATACCATCGGGACGATACTTTCTTGGAAGTACGAGTGGATAAAGTCTCCTCACGTGACTATGATGATGGCGGGGGCCGCTTTACCCGATATCGTGCGCATCGGACTTCTGATAGATTCAGCCGCAGTACAAACTCATCTAGGCATACCTTTCTCTTGGACACCTCTTCACACCGGCGGCGGCGTGATGGTAACGGTACTGATTTTTGCTGCTCTATTTGAGAAGAAGACTACTTGGCATCTGTTCTTAGTGATCTTGATCGGAGCCGCCTCTCATCTTTTTTTAGACGCGCTGCTCCTCACCGCTTCCGGCACATCTTACGCGATATTCTGGCCCCTGACTCGGTATCGACTCAGCACCCCTGGTCTATATCTCAGCACCGACGTTCTACCGGCGATGATCTCCACTGCGGCAGCATTCTTGATATGGAGAGTTGACGAAGGTGGTCTTTCAAAATAGAAATCCGACGAAGATTTTTTAAAAGAGATAGGTATGAGAGAACGAATCTTAACCAGCAAACTGTGAAAAAGATGTGAAAAAAGTATGGCCTGGATGAACAAAAAATTGGGGATCATACTCACCACTTTTTTAGTCGCCGTGTTCGTAATTCAACTTCCGTTTCTTTCTGGATTCGGCAGAGATGCGAGGATAATGATCGCCATAGCGTTCGTGGCCGCGGTTTTCTGGATAACTGAATGTTTACCTATACCGGTCACCGCTCTTTTAGTCATCCTGCTCCAGGGTATCTTCAGGATACAGCCTCTTCACGAAGCCCTAGCCTACATAGCGCACCCGGTAAATACCTTGCTCCTGGCAGGTTTTATCATAGCCGGTGCGCTCAAAAAGTACAACTTGGACAGGCGGATAGGTCTTCGATTCATCTCCTTCATGGGAGAAAAGACCGACAGACTGATATTGGGGGTCATGATCGCGACGGCCTTTCTTTCCATGTGGATCTCGAATACCGCCGCAACGGCGATAATGCTGCCCATAGGCATCGGCATGTTAAAGAAAGCGAAAGACGATCCCAGAGGTACGAGGATGGGAAAGGCGATGGTCATCGGTATAGCTTTCACTGCCAACATAGGCGGCATGGGAACTCCCGTAGGTACTCCGCCGGTGCCCATCACCATAGCGTTCTTGGACGACCTCGCCGGCATAACCGTTTCCTTTTCCGGGTGGATGTTGAGGTCCATACCTGTGATCCTTGTATCTATACCGCTGGTCTGGAAGTTGATGATTACAGTTTACGAACCCGAGATAAAGAGTATCAAAGGCGGTACCGACGAAGTTAAGAAAGAGTTGGCAGAGATGGGCGAGCTCACTAAAAATCAAAAACACGTTTTCATTCTTTTCGCTATAGCTATCGCCATGTGGTTGATAGACGCCTTCCATAACTTTTTACCTATTCCGGATAATTGGATATACATCGCTTCACTCCTTATCTCGATGATGTTCATCTTTCCCGGCATCGGCGTTATAGACTGGAAGGAAGCCAAAGACGAGATAGGATGGGGAGTCCTTATCCTGGTGGGCGGAGGACTAGCCTTGGGCTCGGGATTAGAAAAAACCGGCGTGATAGGTGCTATAGCGTCGAACATGGAATTATTCTTACTCGGCGCAGGACTCCTGATGATCGTGGCGACCATAGCTTTCATCACGGCTTTCAGTATCACCCTCTTTTCCAGCTTGACCGCCACATCCAGCACCTTCGTCCCCATCGCCATCGTTCTAGCATCTGAACTCGGCATCGATCCTCTCTTGCTCGCGCCGGTCGCTGGGATGGCCGCGTGCTTCGCTTTTTTACTGCCAGCTAACACACCGCCGAACGCGATAGCTTATAAAACGGGCTTTTTCAAGACGTATGAGATGACTAAAGCGGGGCTGTTAGCCACGGTGATATGTGTCTCCGTGCTCATCCTTATCGTGATGATCTATTGGATTCCACTCCTCTGATGATATAGACTCACTCTCCGATGATCACATCGACGATCCTTTCTGCAGCTTTACCGTCACCGTAGGGACACTCTTTAGGCTTCCAATCTTCTTTCTGGAAGTTCTTCACGCTGTCGATTATATCGTCACTATCGGTACCGACAACGGTGCAGTAGCCTGCATCCACGGCCTCCGGTCTTTCTGTCGAATCCCTCAGCACGAAGACTTTTTTACGTATGTTCGGAGCGGTAGCTTCTTCCTGTATACCCCCTGAGTCGGTCATTATTAATTCGCTCTTTTTCATCAGCAAGAGGAATTCGAGATATCCCTGGGGCGGGACTAGTTTCATACCGTCTATCTCCTTCAACATTTTTAGGTTCCCATGAATCTTGAACATCTCTTCAGCTCTCGGGTGTATGGGATATATGATAGGAAGTTCTATCTTTTTGAAGGCCTCTATGAAGTTCTCCTGTACTTCGGGGTCGTCTACGTTTTCTGCCCTGTGAGCGGTAAGAAGAATAAACTCTTCTGGAACCTCAAAATCGAGTTCTGCTTTTTTTTCCGCGATCGCCAAATTCTGTATACAGGCGTCGATGACCGTGTTACCGGTAACGTGTATCTCTCCCCACACGTCTTCAGATTCCAAGATACGTCTGTTCACCTCGGTAGGAGCGAAAAGCAGATGCGACGAATGATCCGCTAATCTTCTGTTGTATTCCTCGGGCATCCTGTAGTCGTAGCTTCTAAGACCGGCCTCGATATGACCGACGGTCAATCCCATCTTCACGGCAGCGAGAGCTCCGGCAAGTACCGTGTTGGTATCACCTTGGACCAGGACGAGATCGGTATCTAGATCTTTGAAAGCTTTTTCCAGCTTCATCAGGGCTTCTCCGGTCTGTTCGCCTTGAGAACCCGATCCCACGCCGAGATACAGTTCGGGCTCTTCTAACTCCAATTCTCTAAAAAAGATGTTAGACACGTTATCGTCATAATGCTGGCCGCTGTGTACAACATCGTGATCCACACCTCGTTTTTTGAACTCTCTGATCAGAGGGCTCATCTTGATTATTTCCGGCCTGGTTCCTAATACGACCGCGACTTTCACTCTATTCATTCTCCTTTCTTCTCTTTAGTTCTAGTTCGTCGGCCTCCTTCAGAGACTCGAAGGTGCCTATATCGAACCGTCGACCGTCGAATTGATAACCGAATATCCTGTTTCCGGCTTTCCGCATCATCTCTATGGAGTCTGTCAGCCATATCTCTCCTTTCTTTCCTCTCTCAGTTTTTTCTATAAACGAAAAGATCTTCGAGTTCAGGATCATAAGACCGGCTATATTCAGCCAATGGTCGTTGACTTTGTAGGGCTGAGCTTCCTCCAAGGTGGGCTTCTCCACCATACCGTGTATCTCCATTTCATCGTCGATCTTGACCACTCCGAATCTAGTCGGATCTTCAACGGGGTGTAAAACCAAGGTACCTCCGCCGTCCTTTTTTCTGTGGAAATCCACGATATCTCTCATGGATCGGTAGGGCGTGATATAGTTATCGCCATACATTATGGCGAAATCCTCGTCTTCGGCTATGAAATCGTCACCCAATGAGACGGCGTGTGCAGTACCTTTAGGTTCTTCCTGCAGCCTGTAGTATATCTTAAGACCCAATCTTTCTCCCGAGCCGAGGTAATCTATAAGAGCGTGCTTCCTCCTGCCGACGATTATCAAAACGTCCTCTATCCCTCCGGCTTTCAAGACTTTTAGAACGTGTTCTATAGCTGGATTTTTTCCGACGCGGATCATCTCTTTAGGGATGGCGTTCGTTATGGGTCTCAGTCTGGTTCCTTCGCCTGCCGCTAGAACTATGGCTTTCTTTACCAAAATATCACCATTCTCTTTAATAGGGGCATAATTTTATGTTTTATATATTTTTAGCCTTCGCAAACTTCTTTATTGTCATTTCGTCGTTCGGGACAACACCGGCATAAACCCCATAACGCCTGCACACCCTCGCCTGGAGTTTGGTATACTGGGATCCCTCTTTTCTCTATCTTGGCGGTCAATCTGTGAGTATATCTTCCTCCCGGTGCTACAGCGATCAGGGGCTTTTTTCCCTGCAAACTGTCCAACCTGTCCACTATATCTTCTTCTATCGCTGGAGATTGAAATAAGAGCACAACTATAACAGCATCGACGTTTTCATCCTTTAGAACGATGTCTATCGCCTTCCCGTATCTTTTTGAGGTGGCGTCCCCTATTATGTCTACAGGGTTATCCAACGTGGCGTGTTCCGGTATCACTTCATCCTCGATGGCTTTTTTGAATCTCTCCTTAGTTTCCTTAGAAAAAGAAGCCAGGTCCATATCCCTCTCCACCAACTCGTCGGTGGCCATCACTCCAGCTCCGCCGCCGTTGGTCACTATGGCTATGTTATCGCCTTTAGGTAACGGCTGGAAAGAGAATGCTTTTGTGATATTGAACATCTCTCTAAAATCATGAGCTCTTATCACGTTAGATTGTTTGAACGCTCCGTCGTATACTTTGTCTCTACCTGCCAGTGAAGCGGTATGTGACGTTGCCGCCGAAGAACCGGCTTCGGTCCTGCCCGATTTCACGGCCATTATGGGCTTACCGCATCTTTTCGTAGCTTCGTAGAATTTACGCCCGTCTTTGACCCCTTCTATATAAAATATGATAAGATCGGTATCTTTGTCTCCAGAAAAATAGTCTACAAGATCAGCTTCGTCAACATCGACCCTGTTACCGTAACTGATGAACTTGCTCAATCCTATGTCGGCTTCTGAGAACCAGTCAAGAGTTGCGGCTCCGAAAGCACCGCTTTGAGATAAAAATGCTATGGAACCAGCTTCCGGCCTATCCTGCCTTTCTGGAGGATTAAATATGGTATCCAGCTCTATGGCTGGATTATATATCCCAAGACAATTCGGACCGATAAGGTCCATGTCGTATTCATCCGCTATATCTTTGATCTTCAGCTCGAGGTCTTCTCTGCCGGCTTCGCTGAAACCGGCACTCACGACTATTACGTTTTTGACGCCGGCTCTTCCGCACTCGTCAACGACTTTAGGCACTATCTTCGCAGGGACGGCGATGACAGCAAGATCTATCTTTGCATCAATATCTAGCACAGAAGCGTGGGCTTTGATACCGAGTATTTTTTCTTCTTTTATATTCACTGGGTATACTTTACCGATATATCTCCTCTTCATGGATTTCATGATCGCATTTCCCACCTTGCCCTCCATGTTAGACGCGCCTATCACCGCTACACTCTCCGGATTGAACATATCGTCTAGATCCATATTTCTCCTCGATAATCTTATGTAGGCTGACTATTAACTTTTTTCTTACAAAAATGCCTCATGCCGAAAAAAGTCATATTTTACGAAAGGTTTATAAAGAGCCTATGATTAATACCACCACCTTACAAGATTAAGGAGGTGAAATCGTATGAAAGGAACAGTTAAGTTCTTCAACGACATGAAGAACTATGGTTTCATAGAACCAGACGAAGGCGACGAAGACCTATTCGTCCATCGCAGCGGTATGGAGTGCAACACCCTCAAAGAAGGAGATCGTGTAGAATTCGATACAGAAGAGGGAGATAAAGGACCGAGAGCGATCAACGTCGAAAAGATAGAGTAAAAAGAGTAGTGAAGTTCTTCTTTCGTGTATCCGGAACCAAGGTCTAAAAAATCGTTAGGGCTTAAAAAACCCGTATTTTAATTTTCCACAAGTGTTTGGATTCTATTCTCTGGATGTCTTCTGATATTCCGACCGGCACACCTTCCTCATCATCTCGTGGACTTCCCTTTCAGTTTTCTCCAGATTTTTGTTGACTTCGGCTGCCTTCGATAGCGTTTTTGCGGTAAGTATATGCTTCTCGGACCCGTTCATCTTTTTGTTCCTCTCTTTTATCTCGATCTTCCTATGCATGGTCTACCACCTTCTAAGACTCTCCAAATATAATAATCCATATCCGTACTAATAAATCTTTTCCACCTGAGGAATGGATATCTGGTGTAAGACAACGCGTCGAGTGTTCCTACCGAATTTTATCAATCTTCGTTCATCTTTTCTCCGCAGGCCCAGCATTTATCAGCGTCGGCACTTACCTCACGGCCGCATACTTCACATTCGATGACGCCTTTTTCATCCACCTTTTCTTCTTCACTAGTTTCTTCTTTTTCCGTCTCCTCTTCCTGTTCTATTTTTTCTTCCTCGAATTCATCTTCTTCAGTCTCTTCGTATCCCGTTTCATCTGATCCGTCAATATCTTCAGTTTCTTGTAAGATATCATCTTCTTCTTCGACCAATGGTTCTCCGCATTTTGAACATATTTCGGCATCGAGTTCAAGTTGTGCACCGCAAATAGGGCATTCCTGCGTCTCCTCTACCTCTTCTTCCGTCGTCTCTTCTTGGGGCTCGTCCCATGCTTTTCTGTCACTTCCAGTAAACTCTGACGTTTCCTCTTCTTCATCCGTGGTTTCCTTTTTCTTAAGGACCCGCTTGGAATCCAATTCGTCTTGCCGTGTAGTAGCCTGCGTCAAGACTTCAGCGTCTCCTTCTTCTTCATCCTCATCTCTTCTTTTCCTCAAAAAGACAAAGACTATGAGTATCAGTGCTAGAAGTGGTATCAGTAACCACCATAAACAACTACTATCGACCATAGGGGCGTCCACCGTAAAATAGACGCTCTCGGTATTTATGTTTCCGGCTTCGTCCTGTACCCTGATCTCGACAGTATAGGAGCCATCATCCAACTCATCAAAAGTATGGAATGTGTTGCCGTCAGGCTGTATCCACTCGCCGTCATTAATCCTCACCCTGTAATCCACGATATCCGTGCCGACGGATTCGCTTTCCCACTCTACAGTGACCGTGTTTCTATCTATTTCCGCAGCG
The DNA here is from genome assembly GCA_003555395.1 of Thermoplasmata archaeon. GTDB lineage: Archaea > Thermoplasmatota > Thermoplasmata > Halarchaeoplasmatales > Halarchaeoplasmataceae > Natronoplasma. The sequence continues at coordinate 22,747 of PWHU01000165.1, read as the reverse complement.
AGCTCAGGGGATGTTATATCGAGTTCCGGCGGTGTCGTATCTATCACGACCGATATGTCGTCTACGTCATGATTGCCCGCAGCATCGGTGATCCTGACTTCCATCGTGTGTCTTCCGTCGGATAGACCTTCAAAGACATGCCTGTCTTCGCTGTCGCCTTCTTCCCAGTCTCCTTCGTTCAGTCTTACTTCGAACTCCTGGATATCCGTTCCATCCATGTCCCAATAGATGGTGACTTCGTCTTGGTTGATCGCCTCACCACTCCTTGGAGAGGTTATCTCTACGCTGGGAGGTACAGTGTTTATAGAAAAGGTGACGCTCTCAACGGCTTCGTTACCGGCTTCATCCAAAGCTTTCACCTCGGCTATGTAATCCCCGTTTTCAAGACCTTCGAAGGTATGACTGTCATCGCTGTCAGTTTCTTCCCATTCGTTTCCATCCAAGCGGATCTCATGCATCTGGATGTCCGACCCTTTCGATCCGGATTCCCATTCGATGGTGACTTCGGCTACATTGAACGCTTCACCGCTATCAGGGGATACGATCTCCAGATCAGGTGCCTCAGTATCTATGGCGAAGGTGACTTGATCGGCTCCTTCACGGCCGTCTTCATTTGTAGCCCGTACCTCTACGGTATAGGTTCCGTCTTCTAGGTCGGTCAATTCATACTGGATCCAGTCCCCAGTTTCGTCTTCTACTACAATTTCTTCGTTGACCAATATCTCTTGGTGCTGCACTGGACTCGCTTCGTCCTCCTTATCCCACCTTATGGTAACGGAACTTTCCGAGATCCACTCGTCTTCTTCAGGTGAAGTTATATCTATCTCAGGTGGAGATGTATCGACGGTAAATGTTACGGCATGGGATCGTGTGTTCCCTGCCTTATCAAAGGCTTGAACTTCGACGTGGTGTTCGCCGTCCTCTAATCCTTCAAATGTGTGTTCCGTATCGGTTCCTTTATCGATCACTTCATCTTCGTTCAATACCAGTTCGTAGAAGTCTATCCCGCTGTTTTCGTCTTCTCCGATCCACTCCACGGTAATCGTATCAGTTGAAGCTAGGTAGTCCTCTTCGGGCGAGACTATCTCAACGGTTGGATTTACGGTGTCGACCGTGAAGCCGACTTCGTCCGTATAGGTCAGCTCTTTTTCTCCGACAGCTCTAACCTCTACGGAATACTCGCTGTCTTCTAGACCTTCAAACATATGCTCTGTATCGGTACCTTTATCGATCCATTCATCATCGTTCAACCTTATCTCGTGATAATCGGCGTTCTCAGACTCCCACTCAACGAGCACGTCGGATTCATCTAAATAAGCGTCTACAGGTGAGATAACTTCGACCATAGGTGCGTCGACCTCGTCGGGATCCACTATCTCGAAATAACCGTCGCTCTGATCGAATTCAGAGGCGCGCTCCATCTCGTCCCAAGCTCTTCCTCGGACAAGGCATCTATCGCTGGGTTCGTCCGGAACGCTCCAGGTATAACTTCCCGTATCGGATAGACCGCTCTCTATCTCCGTCCAGGTGTCTCCACCGTCCACGCTGTAACATAGATCTATATCCTCCACGGGATCCTCTCCTTCCGTGGTCGTCCAGGCGATCTCCTCTTCACTCCCGGCTAACCAATACTCGCCGCCTTCAGGTGCCGTTATTGTGATAGAAGGGGGATCACCTGGCAGTGGCTCCCGTACCGCATCTATATTATCTTCTTCTAGACCGTTGATGCCGACCCCTCTAACCACGTACCACCACAGTACGTCGTCTTCCGCGCCTTTATTCGGATCTATATAACTGTATTCTGAAGAGCCGTCGTCTTCTATCTCGGCGATAGGATCGTCCCACGGCCCAGTAGATTCCTCCGCCCTATAGATATTATAATGGCTGACCTCTTCGGCGGGACTACCGCTCGCTTCCCAATTGATGATATTGTGTGCGTCCTCCAGGCCGTCTTCGACATGAACGCTTATATCGTCCATCCATATCTCTGCAAGGGCTCCATATTCAAAACCGAAGAGAGGATCCGTGTAACCCTCTGCTTCGACATGCATCCTGGCCCGTACGGTGTCTACATACCCAGTTGGATCATAGATCACCTCTTCATCTAGTTCCGTCCATCCCGTATCGTATTCTATCGTGCTTTCGTCGATGAGTACGGTTTCCCATCCGGTTTCGGAATCATGAACCAGGACTTCTGCGGTACCGTGATTGACGTCACCGCTACCAAAATCTCCATCCTCTATCTCGATATTTCTTCTGAAGGCCGCACTGACCACCATCTCACTCGCGATAGGATCTAGTTCTTGCTCCCAGTAGGCTTCCTCCGTGGAAGTTCCGTCACCCATCTGATAGGTTTCGACATAGATAGAACCTCCGGTATCGTAATTATCGTGATCCCATCTTGCCTGACCTTCTTCCTGTAATCTCGTCAACTCCCAAGGCTCATAGTCATCGACGAAGTCTTTATTTTCCACCATCTCTCCGTCCAGTGTGTGACGATCGACCTCAAGCCAGCCGGGCGCTTCCGGCGGTATTCCTTCGATGGTGAATGTGCCGCTGGAATCGTATGAAGTTCTGTACTCTTCGTCTACAGCCGTAGCTCTAACTCTACATTCCTCGCTGTCCCAGTTCGGAACCGTCCATTGATAAGTACCTGTATCGTCTAGAGTTCTTTCGATTTCTTTCCAGGTAACGCCGCCATCAATACTGTAATCCAGATTGATATAATTTATAGGATCGTCGGTTTGGGTGGTATCCCATTCGATCTGTACTTGATCATATGCATCGAACTCTTCACCTCCAACAGGATGAGTTACATCTATTTCAGGGGGCTCTCCGGGCACGGGGTCTCTTATGCCCCCTCCGCTGACTACAACGGCGAAGGGTTGAGATCCCATAGGGACATTGTGTCCAGTCACCGTGACCTCGTATCTACCTTCTTCTACATCATTATGGTCAGGAAGCAATAAAACATTCTCGATCACGTTCAACCCGTCGAATTCCTCACCTCTAAGACCGCTCCAGAAATTATCTTCAGGATCTGGCTCGGAATAACCGGGATCGTGTCCCGTGAATGCATTTCCCACGAACCTCCTGCCGAACGGGCCTTCGACCTCCAGGTCGAGATCGTTGACTATCGCCGGGTCCGATTCATCGGAACCAGGTGTGCCGGGAGCATCGGTCCACGCCAAGGTGATCTCTAACTCCTGGTTCGGATCGTCGACGATGAATTCCATATCCCAACTTTCGCCGGTCCCGAGTTCATGTCCTTCTTCCAACGAGTCGTACACTTTCACGTCCCTATTATCTCCTTCAAAGTACATAGCTCTATCCAGTTTGCTCCTACCGAATCCCTGGTCGTTGTTCGGGAACCTTTCATCGTTGAGGTAAGCTCCGCCTCCTGATACCTCTACCGCGCTGTTTATCAGCGTGGCTCTGACCAAAGCGTTGCTCGGCTCCCAACCGTCGGCTTCGTTAGGACTCCCTGAAGGATACCAACCGCTCTTGTAATAATCTCTCACTTGACCTACCTGTCCTGCAATACCTGGACAGGACATGCTCGTACCGCTCTGATAACCATAACCAGTAGCATCTTCATAATCTGCAGAGGTAACTTCGTCGCCTATATGCATTATATCCGGTTTTATCCTACCGTCTAAGGCATAACCTCTGCTGCTGAAACTAGCTACATCGTCTTGCTCCTCTTGGAAGACTCCGCCTCCTCGTACCATATCTCCCTCTCCGGCGCCGCCTTCTAAGGCTCCAACGGCGATCACGTTCTTTCCGGAACTTTGAGGCGATACGGTACTTTCCCCATCTCCGTCGTTACCTGCCGCGAATAAGATATTGAAATCTTTATGGTCCCAGATGAATTCGTCGGCCTCTTCCGTGAAATCAGTATATTCACCTTCACCTCTAGCCCCCCAACTGTTCGTGTGAACCCTCGAGCCTCTATCGTAAGCGTCGCCATAAGCGTTATCATACATGTTTTCGGGAGCTCCTATACTCTGTCCGTCCTCAGAAACGTCCTGAAACAATACCCGAGCTTCTAACGCATTGCCGTCGTGGTTGCTGTACTCCCCGTAAGATGGTGATTCACCCAAAACCGTACCAGTGACGTGAGTGCCGTGCATATGCCCTGCACTCACATTTCCCTCACCACCTTCTGGCACATAAAGGTCCTGTATCTTCCGATGATCGTCCCCTATCTGATTTTCATCGTCGGCAAAAGCTTCATGCTCCTTGAATAGGCCGCTGTCCATCACCGTTATCAGTTCACCTTCGCCCGTTACGCCCTGTTCTGTGATCTTTCTATAGTTCTGCTGGTTCGTTTGGGTGACCCAAGTAGCTCTTGCGTTGAACACGTGGTGTTCGTCGCTGCCCTCGGTTATCGACCTAACGCCAGGCAGATTAGCCAAATCCACTATCTCATGAGGCTCTACTTCGAGGCTCACACGATCTTCACCAATGTAGTGGATGTCCGCTTCAAACTCGACCATACCGTCGGCTATCGGTCCGATCTCGGTACCTTCGAAGAAACTCACATCTAGATAGAGCGGTTCAGTTCTTTCAAGTAGTTCTTTGTCGAACCTGTAAGCGGGCTGGTGTATACCTGTCCACTCTACAAAATCTAACTCTTCAACGGCACTTCTAGTATCACTGTTCATCTCTACCACGTAGTTGAACCTGTGCCTGAATTCATGTAGCTCGGCACCTTCTTCCTCCAGTCTTTCCAGCCATTCGCCCTTTATCGGTCCTATGAACTGGACTATGTAGTAACCTTCACCTTGGTCGGAATACTCTTCGATCTTCAATTCTTCGGGTATCTCTGGCTCGCCTTCTCCGGTGTTAAAAGAGTAGGACTGAAGTCCAACATAGTCTCCATTAACGAGTTCTTCGACTATATAGCCTCTATCTTCCAAAGACTGCACGTCTTCTACCGACGTCTCCACCAGCAGATACGAATCGTATTCCTCGACTATATTGTAGGCGGGATACATATCCAAAAAGTCTCTCTCTACACTTCTCTCGTGCACAAGTATCCTCATGCCCATGTCATCTTCTGTCATCCCTGCAGAGAAGGCGCTCGCTGCAGAGAATACAGATACCAGCAATACTATCGATACCATCACGGTAAAAAAATATCTATTTGACTTCATTCAAAAACCTCCTTAACTCTCAACCATCGAATATCCATTTTAAATACAGATAGATTAGTTTGCTTATTTAAAAATTTCGAAGAACAAGAATATTTTCTTTGGATTGAGGAAAAAAGAAAGAAAAAGAGTTTTTAAGCTAGTTCTTCTAGTTCTCCTTCGTGGAGTTCAAGATGATCCGTTTCTATCTCTACAAGAGCTTCGAAGAGTTCTTTAACACGAGGCTCTTCCGCTTCTTCAGCGAACTTTCTGTAGTGCTTTATGGCTCTCGACTCTCTAGCATGCGCGTCTTCTAGGTTATCTGGAAGTTCCTCCGCACATTTATCGATATGCTTGTCGATCTCCGGTTCTTCGATGTCTAGAAACAAACAGATAGCTTCCGCATGTTCCGACTCGACTTTAGCTAATCTTTTGAACATCCCTTCCGTTTTTGGTCCCTCCGCCTTGTTGTAGGCGCAGTAATAGAACGTGGCGTTATCGACTTCTAGTTCCAACGCTTCTTCGAGGTTCTTTCTCGATGTTTCAGTCAGCTCCACATCGGGCAGTTCGTACTCCTCACCAGGTTTCAAAAATTCCTCGTCGGCCCCGCAGTAAGGACAGTCCGTCGGTTTCTCCTCTCCAAGATAAGTTTCACCGCATATCCAACATCTAAATACTTTCAACATATTTTTCAGCTCCGGGATTTAAAGAGAGGTAAGGTATATACTTTTTGTGATTATAGTGAATAGCATGAATAAGTCCGCCTCTATATACGATGTGTAGAGGTGTAGAAAATATGCTATTCACTATGATCTTCCATGCCGATGTCAACTTTTTTCAACCTGTTAGAATTCGTAACAACGTTGATACTGGAGAAAGACATCGCGGCCATACCCATCAACGGGTGCAGTAAACCAACGAAGGCGATCGGGATCGCTACCACGTTGTAGAAGAAGGCCCAGATCAGGTTCTGTCTTATCTTTCTAAAGGTCGCGTGAGAAAGTTTGACCGCTTTAACCACCGCGGAGAGATCACCTTCGACCAGAACGATATCCCCGCTCTCTATAGCTATGTCCGTTCCAGTGCCTATAGCGATCCCTACATCGGCCTGTTCCAGAGCGGGCGCGTCATTTATACCGTCTCCGACCATAGCTACCAGTTGACCTTTATCCTGTAGTTCTCTCACCTGTTCCACTTTTTCGTCGGGCATGACTTCCGCGAGTACTCGCTCGATTCCAACCTGGTCAGATATCGCTTTAGCTGTCTCTTCGTTATCTCCCGTTAACATGACCGGTTCTAGACCCTGTTCCTTCAACGCTTCGATCGCTCGTTTCGAATCGTCTTTCAATTGGTCCGCGATACCTATAACTCCGATGACTTCTCCATCTACAGCAACATAAACCGACGTTTTAGCTTCCTTCTGAAGTCTATTGAATTCATCGGAATAACTACTCGAAACCTCGTGCTCCTCTAACAGGTCGGGTGTCCCAACAAGTACTTCTTCACCATCGATATCAGCCTTTATGCCTTGACCAGTGACTGATCCGAAATTTTCTGGATCTTTCAGCGACAGTCCCTTTTCCTTAGCCTTCTTCACTATCGCTTCCCCGAGCGGATGTTCAGAACGTTGCTCGGCAGAAGCCGCATAAAGTAAGATATCGTCTTCAGATTCACCTACAACATCTGTAACTCCAGGCTCACCTTTAGTTATCGTTCCTGTCTTATCCAGGACTATAGTCTTGATATCTTTCATCAATTGTATGGACTCACCTCTTCTGATGAGAACGCCGTTCTGCGCTCCTTTACCACTGCCCACCATCAATGCGGTAGGTGTTGCGAGTCCCAGTGCGCAGGGACAAGCTATCACAAGAGTAGCTATAGCCGCGTAAAGCGCTAGAGAAAGCGCTGTAAGTTCTGGATTCAGCCAAGGTAGATAAGCATCGGCCCATACCACTATCGAATGAAACGTTCGGGGGAAGATCATCCACGCCGCGAAAGCGGAGATGGCGATGGTTATGACTGCAGGAACAAAGTAAGAGGTTATCCTATCGGCATAAGCCTGAATAGGTACCCGTGATCCCTGAGCTTCCTCCACCATACTGATCACCTGAGATAAGAAAGTATCTTTACCTACCTTTGTAGCTTCGACAGTGATCGATCCTTCTTTATTGATAGTAGCTCCTATCACTTCATCGCCCTCCTCTTTTTTTACGGGCATCGATTCACCTGTAGCTATGGATTCGTCGACAGAACTCTCACCTTCAACAACTATACCATCCGTGGGTATCTTCTCACCCGGCCTCACTATCATCTTATCTCCGATCTGTATCTTATCGACGGGTATCTCCTTTTCCTCGCCATCTCTGATGACCCTAGCAGTCTTGGCTTCTAATGTCATCAGTTTCTTTATGGCCTCGGAAGCCCTTCCCTTAGCTTTGTTTTCGATGTACCTCCCGATGAGATGAAAAGCAACTATCATACCAGCGATACCACCATAATTCAATATCTCGAAACCGTAGCCGTAATAATTCAAGATCGCGATCATACCCGTAGAATAAGCCGCCATAGAACCAAGCATGATCAGGGCGTCCATATTCGGCGAAAGTTTGATGAGAGAACGTGCACCAGAGTACATGGTTTCTCCACCGACATAAAATAAAACTGGAGACGCTAGAGCTACAAGGAATATATCATGATAAGGTCTTTGGAGTAAAGTATATCCTACATAATTAGATATGATCACGACCATCATAGGTATCACAAAGGACCAAGCGAGTATTACTCTCCTTTTAGCGGTCTTAACCTTCTCTAGATCCTTTTCGACTCTATCCTTTTCCTCGTACTCTTCATCAAGCCAAGAATCGGGGACAGAATAACCTACGTCTTCTACCGCTCTCACGAAGTCACTCCTGTGAATTTTGCCTGGGATATAATTTATCGTAGCTTTCTCCGTATTCAGATTAACGTTAGCCGAGATAACTCCGTCCAATTTTTCTAGAGCTTTCTGATTCGCTTGGCTGCATGCTGCACATGTCATCCCCTCTATGGGCATATCTATCCTTTTACCTTCTCCCACTGAGTAACCGGCGTCTTCGACAGCTTTTGAGATCTCATTCATACCGACTTTCGAAGAGTCGTATTCCACTGAAGCTTGTTCACTAGCATAACTAACGTTACTCTTATCGACACCCTCCAGATTATCCAAGGACTTCTTTATAGCTTGGGCACAGCTGGCACAGTGCATCCCTTCGATAGGGACTTCTTTTTTCTGGCTCTTATCTTTTTTCTCTTCGCTCATCGTTCTCACCTTACAGATGAAAAGTTTTTTGACCCTATTCGAGGTACTTTTCCGGATCCTTCTCGAACAGGGTCTTGCATCCTGGAGCACAGAAGTAGTAAGTCTTGCCCTTGTATTCAGTCTTGAATTTTGCCTCGTCTTCATCTACTTCCATATCACATACGGGATCTACAGCCATAATCACACCGTTATCACATCCTCTTGCTCATAAAAGATGTTTGTGGTATACGGACGTAAAGCAAAAACACTCTAAAATTTACAAACGTAAAGTTTTAATCTTCACTTTCTTCTTCCATACACATGAAACTCGACGAGACCGAGATCAAGATACTCACGCATCTGCAGAAGGAAGGAAGACTTTCGCGGAGAGTCTTAGCGGAAAGGATCGAAGTGAGCACGCCAACTATAAGTTCAAAGATCGAAAAATTGGAGAACATGGGGATCATCCGTGGATTCAGCGTTGAGATAGACCATGGAAAGATGGGTCTTCAAAAATACTACTTCAAAGTCAAGGCTCAAGAGAGAACGGAAGAAGAGATGAGAGAAGTCTTTGAAGGATCCGAACTTTTCCGGAAGATGGAAAAATTGGAGGGCAGCGGATATCTGATAACGCTTTTCATCAACGACTTCAACCAACTTGATATGGCTACTGAATACATAGAAGAGAAAGACGGACTCAGTATAGAGGAAGTGTGGAGGACCCAGGACGAAGAGACAAAAGTCCCGAAGATACCTCTAGATGAGAACGTTTCTTTAGATATCGCCTGTTATTACTGTGGAAAACCGATAGAAGGGGAACCCGAGAAATGGAAAAAGGACGGTAAAGAACATTACTTCTGCTGCTCTTCCTGTAAAGGACTGTACGAAGAGAAGTACGAACGCCTTCAAAAAAGAAAAAAAGAGATGAAAGAGGAAAGATGAAAGAGGAAGGCTGATTATCTACTGAGAGGTGCATATATACTTGTGCGGTCAACCAAAAAATACCTATATAAGGGGCATTATTGCACCAACTAGAATTATAGATAGTTACATAGGTGGTTAGATTATGGCAGATGAAGAAGAAGCTAAGATAGAATCCAGATTGGAAGGCAAGGACATATACTCGCCTCCCGAGGGATTTAAGGAACAGGCGAACGTTAACGATCCCGAGATATACGAGTATGCAGAAGAGAACTATGAGGAATTCTGGGCCGACAAAGCCGAACGATTGGACTGGTACGAAAAATGGGATGAAGTCCTGAAATGGGACCCGCCCCATGCAGAGTGGTTCGTGAACGGTAAGTTGAACGCGAGTTACAACTGTATCGACAGGCACGTTAAAAACGGCAAGGGCGATAAAACCGCTATAATATGGGAAGGCGAACCTGTAGATGAAACAAAGGAGTACACTTTCTCCGAGCTGCAGGACGAGGTTTCCAAATTTGCCAACGCCTTGAAGGAGATGGGCGTTGAGAAAGGCGACATCGTTACTTTCTACTTACCGATGATCCCTGAGCTGGCGATAGGTCTGTTGGCCTGCGCTAGGATCGGCGCTCCGCACAGCGTTGTCTTCGGAGGTTTTTCACCTGAAGCTCTCAAAGAAAGGATCAACGACGCCGAGAGCGAAGTTTTGGTCACCGCAGACGGCTATTACAGAAGAGGCGGTACCATAAAGATGTGGGAGAACGCCGAAAAGGCATTGAAGAACACACCTTCCATCGATAACGTGGTCCTGGTCGACAGGATGGAAAGAGACATAGAGATCAACGAAGAAAGAGATTCATATTATCATGAACTGGTGAAAGATCAGCCGGCGGAATGTGAACCCGAGAAGATGGATGCCGAGGACATGCTGTTTTTGATGTATACCAGCGGTACTACCGGCAAACCGAAAGGTGTAGTTCACACCACGGGAGGTTATCTGACCGGCGTATCGGCAACACACAATTGGGTCTTCGATATAAAGGATGACGATATCTACTGGTGTACCGCCGATATAGGTTGGATCACCGGGCACAGTTACATCGTTTACGGACCTTTAGCCAACGGCTGCACGACCCTGATGTACGAAGGATCTCCGGATTATCCCGAGAAAGATCGTTTCTGGGAGATAGTCGAAGATTATGAAGTTACAAAATTCTATACCGCCCCCACAGCTATCAGATTGTTCATGAAATGGGGCGAGCAGTATCCCAACGAACACGATCTGTCAAGCCTTAAGGTGCTGGGCAGCGTCGGAGAACCGATAAATCCAAAAGCCTGGAAATGGTATCATGAAGTGATAGGCGGCGGAGATTGCCCCATAGTGGATACGTGGTGGCAGACCGAGACGGGCATGATGTTGATCACGCCATTGCCGGGCATAACCGATCTGAAGCCGGGTAGCGCCACAAAACCGTTCCCTGGTCTCAGGGCGGACGTATTTGACAGCCAAGGTGACAGCGTAGATACCAACGAAGGAGGCTATTTGGTGATCAAGAGGCCTTGGCCGTCCATGTTGAGAACGCTTTATCAGGAACCCGAGAGGTACGTTGAAACCTACTGGTCAGAGTACGAGAACGATATTTACTTTGCAGGAGACGGCGCAAGGAAAGATGAAGACGGTTACTTTTGGGTGGTCGGTCGACTCGACGACGTTTTGAACGTTGCAGGACACAGGCTGAGTACGATGGAGATGGAGAGCGCTCTAGTGGATCATCCCGCTGTTGCGGAAGCCGCGGTGGTCGGAAAACCCGACGAACTGAAAGGCCAAGTACCTGTAGGCTACGTCATACTCGAATCCGGTAACGAACCGTCGGATGAATTAGCCCAAGAATTGAGAGCACACGTAGGAGAGATCATAGGACCTATAGGAAAGCCCGCCGCGATCAGGTTCAGCGACGATCTACCGAAGACGAGGTCCGGCAAGATAATGAGACGTATATTGAAGAAACTGGAGAAGGGCGAATCCGCTGGAGACACTTCGACCCTGAGAAATCCAGATATAGTCAAAGAACTCAAAGATAAAGTACAGTAAGAAAACCCTTCTAAAAACCTTTCTTTTTTTCTTTCACTTCTGCTTCTCACATCTCAATGTGTATACCATCCCTAACATGTTCTGCCGTACTCTAGTCACTTCAAATTTTTTAGATACGGTCCCTTCGACGTCTCTATCCATATGAGTCCTCCCGAAGATTTTGGCCGAAAGCATCATCGGATAGAAAAGCGGGTAACCAAAAGGGTTTTTCGGCTTTCCGGTGTCCAAGATTATCATCATACCTCCCGGTTTCAATATCCTCGCACACTCGGAAGCGGCTTTCCCCATGTTTGGTACTGTAGTGAATGTAAATGTCGCTATCATCTTGTTGAAGTAGTCGTTAGAAAATTTAGAGGATCCTATATCGTCCTTAACAACTTTTATCTCGAGGTCTTCAGGAACTTTTTCTATGTCATCTATACGCGATCTCGCTTTGCTGATCATGCCTTCGCTTATGTCTGTACCTACGAGCAGACCGTCTTCCATACTTTCCGTGATCCACGGTAGTATCTCGCCGGTCCCTGTTCCCATGTCCAAAATCTTGTCACCGCTTGTCGGGTCAAGAAGTTCGACGGCTTGTCTCTTCCATCTTTTTTGAAAACCCGATATAAAAGGAAAGTTATCTACTAGATCGTAAAAAGGGGTCCATCTGTCGTACCTTTCGGAGACTTTCTCTTTATCACTGCTCATCTAAAGGGCAAAAGTGGAAACGAGTTATTTAAACTGTGGGTCTACTCGGCTCACCAGGGTATGGTGATACCGAAGGTCAGGTTCTGATATACGAGGAAATAGGTGAGCATGTAACCGAGTATGGCTCCGGAGTTGAGAAGAGGAAGACCGGCGTGAGGTTTCCCCTTCAAAACGAAGCGTGTCAGTATTATCATACCGCATACCGCTCCGATCATGCTCCCGACGGCCACAAGAAGAGGCCCATAGTGACCTCCGATCCATATCGGATCGAGATACAGACTAGCCGAGACGGGCAGTATACCCGGGATTATTATGTCGCCCAAGCCGATGAACATAGCCTCCCGTTTATTTCCTTTTTTAGACTTGACTTCCTTCATCACGTCTTTCTTCTTTGCGTAGGAGTAATCTTTTCTCTGCGGCACCACCATCATCACCGGCGTCTTCATCTCCATGACCCCCGACGCCAAAGAAAGCATGTGTTTTGTCTTGTAGACTGAGATGAAGTCATAAACGGCTAGAACTATCAACAGTATGAAAACGGGAAGTATACCGAAAGTCATGCCGAATATACCTGCGATCCCGGCACCCATTATCATGCCTATACCGTTGACGACATACCATTCCGGCTTTTTGTAGAGGAGATATGTGAGACCCACTCCTATGCTAATGGCGGCGAAGAACGCCCAGTCCGGTGGGATGGTACCCGACCTCAATCCGGTGGTGAATAGGACAGGGTAAAACACATAGAATAGAGTCAAGCCGACCACTCCTAAGATCAAGTACTGGAGAAAATCACCCTTCTTGTATTTGAAGAGAAGAAGCATCCCGCCGGTGAACAGTAGTATGAATCCCACGTAGATGAGAGGATTTATGGGATCTTCCGCTCCTTCCTCACCGAAGGCCTGATACTCATCAGGATAGGTCTGGACCACATTCAAAGCTACCATGTGGACTATAACGAGCATACAGACCATGGCTATGGCTGGTAGATGTTCTTGCTTTATCTCGATCATTCTATCTATCTGCTTGGAACGGATTTTTTATACTAACCAGATTCAACCGCCGACGACGCTGCCGAAGGCAAGATTCCCGGTGACGTTGTTGATCCTAACCTTTACTTTATCTCCCTTGGTCGTCCCAGGAACGTATATGGTGTAACCCCCTCTCTTTGCCATACCGTCGCCTTCTTTACCGATATCCTGTATCAGGAGTTCGTAGATCTCGCCCTCCTCCAGACCTTCTGACTTCTTGGAAGCGCCTGTCCTGACCTGCTTACCTTTGATAGGTCTGTGAGCACCACACGCGTCGCACTTTATTATATCTATACGGTTCTCTTTTACAAGCCTGGTGTCCGGCCTGCCACACTCTGAACAGAGAACGTATTTTTCTATATAATCCTCCATCTTATCTTTTATCTTGGCGGGACTTATCTTGCCTTTAAATACCACCCTTTCGTTCTCTTTCTCTCCGGCTGTCCCCAATGCCCCCAAAAGGAACTTCAATATCTTTTCCGGTGACCTGTTTATATTGTCGGCTATCTCGTTAAAGTTCTTAAATATGGTGGTGTTCCCCTCCTGAAGGATGTCTATATCGGGAACTTGAAACCTCTCGTGATGTGATATGTTTTCGGGTAAATTTTCACGCGCTTCTTTGAGAAGGCTGTCATAATCGTCGTAGGATCTTTTTTCATCTGGCTCCGATTCTGATTCAGACTCCGATTCGTTCGACTCGTTGGACATGGTAAACATAAAAATGAGAATGGTTTAAAAAGATATTGGTCGATCTTTCTTGATGCCATAGATTTTTTATAGATATATCGTCCTACTTTTTCTGAGAATATGTATGATAGAGTGATATTACCGACGGACGGGTCCGGATGTGCTATGAAAGGTGTGAAAGAAGGCCTCGAGATGGCTGAAAAACTCGGCATCGACGTTCTTTCGATCTACGTTGTAGATCGCTCCGAGTACGAAGGACTTCACCATGAAAGCATCAAGAGTTCGGTGAGAGGAGGATTCAAAAAGAAAGGGGAGGAAGCGCTTCAAAAGGTTAGAGAGGCCGCAAAAGGAAAAGATATCGAATTGACTACTAGGATCGTCGAAGGAACACCTTACAAGGAGATAACCGAGCCTGCGGGAAAAAACGATATAATCTATATAAGTACTCACGGTCTTTCAGGGTTCACCCATCTTTTTTTGGGCAGTACCACTGAAAGAGTACTGAAAAATACGAAAACTACGGTAGCGGTAGTGAACGGCAGGTAAAGCGGGATCAATTTTTACTCGTCTTCTTCCTGCAGGGCGTGGGCAGTTTCATCGATGCCTTTCTAGCGGCCTCTTTCGCCGCTTCTATACCCCTTTCGTCGACCCATATCTTGATTATCTCCTGGTTAGGTTCGATTCTTGCGGCGTTGCCCACCTTTTTACCGAAGGAACGTCTCATCCCTTCAGATAATCTGTCGGCTCCGGCTCCTGTGGCCTGTTTGTTCTCTCTCAATACGTGATGAGGATAAACCAAGATCTTGGCTCTGAAGTTATCTTCACCGACTCTTTTGGTCAGAACACGCGTCAGGGTAACTCTGGCCGCTTCCAAGGCGGCGTCCTTGATCTGGCACCTCTCTTCCGCTATGAGGGTCACATTGTAATCGAAATCTGCCTGCCTGTTGCCCATGGTGAACTGCCCTACTCTCACGTGGGGCACACCACCTATGTACTCTTTACGGGTATAAGGCTGACCTTTGACTTCTCTGTACATACTGCCTGGTTTTTGTGGCATAGTATCAACAAACTTGCATAAACGCTACCTATTTATAATTTTTCTGCTCCCGGCTCACCAATGTTATTCGTCTCTAAGTGTCGCGAAAAAGGCCAAAAGCTTCTGCAAGTGGATCTGCGGTTTCGATCCCCTGGCGAGGTCGAAGTCCACCTTTCCTATCTCGGAGATGATCTCCTTTCTTTTGTTGTTACTGAAAGGTAAGTTATAGATCTCTTCCTTGATCATCTTAAGGACTTCTTTCGCGGGATATCCTTCTTCTATGAGAAGAGCATAAAGTTCTTCCCTCACATCTCCGAATTTACCCTTCTGGGCTTTGAGTATCATGCCCTTGATGTCAGCGGTCTTGGTTTTGACGAACGCCGTTTTCACCACCTCTTCCGTTACATCTTTATCTATGGTGTACGCCACCTGAAGTAAGTTAGTCAACCTTCTCAGGTCGCCTTTCGAGACACGGATGAGAACGTTGACGCCGTTTTCGTCTATCTCGAAGTCTTCGTTACTCTCTATATCCTTTATCCACTTTTTGATCAGTTCCTTACTCAGCGGTCGAAAGCGGAAGCTAGCGCATCTAGACTGGATAGGATCGATTATCTTGGAAGAGCTGCTGCAGGAGAGAATGAACCTCACGTTCTCGGAGAAGTTTTCCATGGTCCTTCGGAAGGCCGCCTGTGCCTCCTCGCTGAGATCGTCGGCTTCGTCCATGTAGATTATCTTGAAGTTCTTTTCTGTCAGAGTTCGTGACCTAGCCTCATCTTTGACTTTACCTCTTATGGCGTTTATACCCCTTTCCCCGCTCTTGGTCAATTCCACGAAGTTCGCATCAGTGTTATCACCGTATATCTCGCTAGCAAGGGCCAGGGCGGTAGTAGTCTTTCCGACGCCGGGCGGACCAGAAAAAAGAAGATGGGGCATACTGCCCTCGTGTATATACACTTTCAATCTACGTATGACTTCTTCCTGTCCAAGAACGTCGTCGAGTTCGGTGGGCCTGTATTTCTCCGTCCACAGATCTTTCATCGTACACATCATCACATGTGGAGGTTTTAAAATTTCTGGTTTCAAAGTATTTTACCGTACTGCTATCGAGGAAAAGGTTTATTTACACAAACTGTATTAGGATAACGGTGATATATATGCCGGATTGTCATGAAATGAAAGAGGGCCAAAAATATATGTGCGAGCACTGCGGTTTCGAGATGAAAGTGGTTAACGAATGCGACGTGTGCTGTGAGGACGAAGAAGAGAACAGCTGCGCTCCGTGCGAATTCGTCTGCTGCGGAGAGGAACTGACACTCAAGTGAATCCCGTCTTCGATAGATCCCTCCGTATTTCTCGCGTTCTATCGATTCGATCTTTATCCGACTGCAGATATGAAAATGATGCGGTGGAAACCTTAATAAAGGATATCCAAGGTCGTACATTTAGAGAGGTGTCGAAATGGACCTGATACTATTGGTGGTGCTCTATACTGTATACTACTTAGTGTTCCCCGTCACACTGATTTCGATAGTGTGGTGGGTTTGGAATAAAAGGAATACTATGATAGGCACTGCCGCTTTCGGCTCAAATAAGAAAGACTCTTCGCCTTCGAAGGATGATCTGGGTGAAATAAAAAAGCTGGAAGTTTTTTTCATCGTCTTCCTCCTGCTTTTCATTCCAGTGATGAATATCACCTCTTCGAACTTGAGCGATATAAGCATGGAGAGGGATCGATTTTACTTCGGAGCCATGGGTCAATCCGTTATCTACAATCCGGTCAACGAACGTATCGCTCCAACCATGGATGTTGACTCGGTTTTAGAACAGATGGAGGAAAGCTACGAGGAATGGTATCTAGATGATATCAAGGCCGAAGTCGATTTTGAGGACCTATCACGTATCCCGGGAAGGCTCGCGGCTTATCATATAACCAAGCGGGATACCGAATGGTCGCACATAGTCCTCAATTATCATTACATCTCACCTCTGCCGATAACCAGGGTGATCGGATTCAGGATATTTGAAGATGAAGGATTCGCCTCCCTCGAGGTAGATAGAACGATAGTTTATCCTCTTGATCCCGCAGGATCAGACCCCTTCTGAAACGGGTCGCTAACTATGTGCTTTTTTCCGTTCTCCCAAATCTTTTTATCTATCGTATAAATCCCATGAATATAATCGGTGGATATCATGGAACTAGTCGAATGTGTACCAAACTTCTCGGAAGGGCGAGATAGAAAGATAATAGACGAGATAACCGGCGAGATAGAGTCCGTAGATGACGTCGAAGTCAAGGATGTGGATATGGGTGAGGATACCAACAGGACCGTGGTCACTTTTGTAGGCCCTCCTGAAAGAGTCAAGCGGAGCGCTTTCAAAGCCATAAAGAAAGCTTCAGAGCTCATCGACATGAGCAAGCACCAGGGGAGCCATCCCAGGATGGGTGCAACCGACGTCTGTCCCTTCGTACCTGTTACGGGTATCACCATGGATGAATGCGTCGAGATCGCTAGAGAACTCGGAGAAAAAGTTGGAGAAGATCTGGAGATACCTGTTTACCTTTACGAGGAAGCGGCTACAGAGGAAAAAAGAAAGAATCTTGCCTCGGTGAGGAGCGGACAATACGAAGCTTTAGATGAAAAATTGGTCGACCCAGAATGGAAGCCGGATTTCGGACCGGCGAAATGGAACCCACAGGTCGCAAAAACGGGAGCCACGGTCATAGGGGCAAGAGAATTTTTGATAGCCTACAATATCGATCTGAACACCAAGAACAAGAAGATCGCATGGGATATAGCCCTTGAGATGAGAAGAAGGGGCAGAGCCAAAAGAAAGAACAGCCCGGACAAGCACTACTGGAAAGGCAAGATAGTACGATATCGTGAGGACGAGTTCCCCTGCGGAGAGTGTGATTTCGTGGGAGACACCTTCGAGGAAGTCCATGAACACACGTTAGGAGTACACGACTATGATCTAAAGGAGTTCTTGGAGGAGCAGTACGATTACGACGTAAGTGACCTCGAAGGCAAAGCGGTAAAACAGAGAGGCGAGTTCGACCACTGCAAGGCCATAGGTTGGTATGTGGACGAGTACGAAAGGGCCCAGATATCTGTCAATCTGACCAACTACAAGGAGACTTCACTACACGATGTTTTCGAGTTCGCTAGGGATAGAGCGAACAGGATGGGAGTCAGAGTCACCGGAAGTGAGATAGTCGGACTAGCGCCCTACGAAGCGCTTAAGCAGACCGGGGAATTTTACCTAGAAAAGATGAACATGCCGACCGGCGTACCGGAACGGGACATCATAGAGACGGCTATACAGTCTTTAGGTCTGAGAGATGTAGCCGAATTCGATCCCGAAGAGAAACTGATAGGAGGTCCCGTAACTCCTGAAGAAAGTCTGGTCGAGATGAACGTGAACGATTTCGTGCATGAAGTCTCAAGAGACTCTTCAACTCCAGGAGGAGGCAGCATAGCGGCACTTTCCGGTTCGCTAGGTGCAGCACTCTCTTCGATGGTATCCAACCTCAGCACTGGAGGAAGGGGCACGGAAGAAGTGGATCCTATACTGATGCCGGTCGCGGATGAAGCTCAGGAACTGAA
Organism: Thermoplasmata archaeon; assembly: GCA_003555395.1. Taxonomy (GTDB): domain Archaea; phylum Thermoplasmatota; class Thermoplasmata; order Halarchaeoplasmatales; family Halarchaeoplasmataceae; genus Natronoplasma. Next base: position 4,270 of record PWHU01000165.1, on the reverse strand, counting down.
GAGAGATCTTCTGAGTGCCGTAGATGAAGATACCAACGCATTCGACAAGTACATGGAAGCTAAGAAGATGCCAAGATCGACAGAAGAAGAACGCAAGAAGAGAAAGGAAGCTATGGAGAAAGGTCTGAAGCACGCAGTAGAGGTTCCCATGGAAACAGCGAGAAAATCAGCAAAAGTTATAGAATTGGCTGAGAAGGCCGCCGAACACGGGAAAAAAGGTGCGGTGAGCGACGCCTTAGTGAGCGCACAGATGGCCTATTCCGGTATAATAGGCGGTATAGCCAACGTGAAGATAAACCTCGGCGATGTTGAAGACGAGCAGTACGTGGAGAAGATGTTGGATGAGTGCCGACGGTTGAAAGAAGAATACAGGAAGAAGAAAGACAAAGTCGTCGAGATGGCGGAAGAAAGACTGGACTGAGAAACCTTTCGTTCACCAAATCATACAAATAAGACGATCAATATCGTTAGTTATTGATGAAAATAGTGGATAAGATATCGGAAGAGGGTATCCACTCGGTCAGCGAAACCGAATACTTCCATCTCGTTGAAAGAGCTGAAGATCATTTAGAAGGAGTCAACCTGATAGAAAAAGACTGGAACGAGTTCATGGTGGTGGGTGACACCCACGGAGAGTTGGAAGCGGCTAGAAAGCCTGCGGAACACTCCTATGCCGAGGACGTACCCATCGTTTATCTTGGCGACTACGTGGACAGGGGTAAAAAACAGCTGGAGAACCTAGCCTATCTGCTCTCGATGAAGATGGAAAGACCCGAAAAGATGGTACTGCTCAGAGGAAACCACGAGACCCGGGGGATGAACTTGAGTTATGGTTTTCAGCAGGTAGTCGGTAAGCAATTTTCTTCACACCTATTCGAAAGGATAGTCTCTCTTTACAGGAAAATTCCAGCCGCAGGGGTGGTTGGAAAGAAGTACTATCTTGCCCACGGAGGGATCCCTAAAGGGGTGAAAGATCACAGAGAGATAAACGAATTGAAACCCGGAGGCGAGAGATACAGAGAGATCTTTTGGAACGACCCCAGCGAGGAGATAGAATATTTCGAACCCAACTTCAAAAGAGGAGCCTACCGTATCTACGGCCGTAAAGCGGTGGAGAGCTTTTTGGAGAACAGCGACCTGAAGATGATGATAAGAGCTCATGAGGTACAGCAGTCAGGATACAGATATTATTTTGACGGAAAACTGCTCTCCCTCTTCTCGATATCGAACTACCATGAAAACAATAAAGGGAAATACGCACACGTGAAGGATGAAAAGATCGAACTCATCGATAATTAGAACAGGTGTTAAGCTTTGAGAAGAACCACTAAATCTCTCAGATCTGTCAGCACGTCTGCATCCGTTTCAAATTTCTTCTCTCTATCCAGCAGATAGGCTTTGAGTCCCGCCTCTTTTGAAGGTTCGTAGTCGTTCTCAAGGCTGTCTCCGACGTGTATCACTTTACTCGGCTCTACGTTCAGGTCTGCACACACCTCTTCATACAGAACGGAAGTCTTACTGTGAAGCCCGAAGTCGGATACGGAAGAATAGGTCTTTAAAAAGTATTCCTTGTATCCCTCTAGGCTGCTCTCTATGAACATCTGATGCCCGTTAGAGATAACGACCAACTCGTATGTATGGTGAAGACGCTTTATGGCTTCCACCGCGTCGTCGAAAAGGTGATAGTGAACTCGCATCTCTTCGATAACATCTTCCGGTTTCCTCTCTATATCCAGTTCGCGGAACCAGTATCGGGGCTCGTACCACCTTATGTCCTTCTCGCCTATCTTATCGTACTCTTCCAGCAGTTCAGAAGAAGCTTCTTCTTTTAAAATGCCTTTACTCTCCGCGTAAAGCTCGGGCATCTTTTTTAGCCAAAAATCGTCTACAAATTCACCAGGTATCAGAGTGCCGTCCATGTCGAACGAGATGATCTCAAATTCATTTTTATTTTTCATGTTTATTCTCCTTTTTTACCGATACTCTCTTCTCATAGACCACCGAGGAGCCGTGGTCCGAGAATTTGAAGCCGACGTCTAAAGCGGCTTCCACCGCTTTTTCGGAGCCGGTCATCACTCGAAAGGTTCTACATCCACTGGTCAACGCTTCTTTTATACCAAAATTCAGCAGCTCTTTCATCTCATCTTTAGGCCCGGAGATGAACGGGACGTTCATACTCTCATAGATCTCGTTAACGTAGGTGAACATAAGAGCTTCGATCTCATCTTCAACTCTAACCGAATAGCAGTTTCCCTTTTCCACTCTATCCTTTATAAGGTCGTCATCTATGTCGTAAGCGGTCCATCCTTCGATATAGAGTCCCTCGTAGTCTTCGATCTCAGCGGAGGAGCGAACGAGATCCGATACGTCTCGGTACTTCGTCTCTTTCTCGACCCTTTCGACCTCTTCTTTTTTCGGTAGACCTATCTCTTCGAGCTCCTCTTCATCGAGCTTTAGATAATCGTATTCTTTTTTGAGCTCGAAACCGAGGTCCTCCGCCACCTTCCGCACCGATTCTTTCGTCCCGGAGGTGAGAAATCTGGCCGCAGAATGATCTGAACCTCGTATAAAATCCATCTGGGCTTCGATCATCTTCCTACCGTAGCCCTCGCCCTGATGATCGGGATGAACTCGTAAACCCTCGAGCCAGAGTATTTCGTCGCTGTGCCAGGTATGTTTTGCTAGACCGATTATCTTCCCTTCCTTTTTAACACAGATGAAGCCGCCGTCTTTTACCCATCGGTCGAATACTTCTGGGATATAATCCCAGCCGTCCCATATCCCCTCGCTCAGCGATTCGATCTCCTCTCTATCGGATGTTTTGACTTCTTCTATCTCTAGTCCTTCGGTCATGTTGTTCTAATTTCCATCCATCCATATTTATTCTTTACCTTCGTTTTGTGCCGATGTCCTATATTTGAATACGTTTTCTAAAAAAATCTACCTAAAGACCGCGAAATTTCCTATATTTTGTATATCGAACAGAACATCAATTCAAATAGTTCTAATCTGTTATTAGTTGTGAGAGTACGGGAAAGTGAGGATATGATAAAGAACACCATAGATGCCGATGTATTGACGGAGAAGGCTAGGTCCGACGATCTGAAAGAATCATTCGAGACCCTGAAGCGAGAGATCGACTACAAGATAGGTATAGGAGCGAGAGCACAAAACAACGACGCTCGATTATTCCTCGAGATCATAGTTTTACTCTGCAGTGAAGGAGAAGAGCTGGATATCGAGGGTTTGAAGGAAAGATTGACCGTGTTGGGAGGTTTTGAAGATTCTGGTTACGTTTTGAGATGCGAGAAAGACAATTCCATAATATGTGAAAAGGAGATCGCTGAAAGCGAGATAGAAAGGGAATACCAAGAGGCGGACCGCCGTTTGAAAGCACTGAACAGGGAAGACTGAGTTTGTAAACTTTGATAGTACCGCATCAAAAAATCTTTAACTGTTGCCCTTTTTATGTATGAGGATGGATGAGATAGATTTCAGGCTTTGTCTTCAACTCCGTGAAAATTCACGCAGAGTTTATAGACAGATGGCCGACGACGTGGATCTATCGGTCAATGCCGTTCACATGCGGATAAGGAACCTGGTAGATAAAGGCATCATCGACGGATTTTATGCTGATATAGGACTCAATGCTTTGAAAGGAAGTATGAATATACTGATCCACGGTTTTTCAAGCTTTGATGATATAGACGGAACTATCGAGGAATTCTCCAAAGACGATAACACATCTAAACTGATAACCACGAGCGATAATTATCTTTACATCCATGGACTTCTACGCGACATCTCCGAGATGAGCGGATACGTGGAAGGAGTTCCCGAGATAGCCGGCATGGATGAACCAAAGATATTCATACCGGACGTCGGCAGAACTCACGCGCCTGACATAACTCTGACAACGACCGACTATCAGATAATACATTCGATGCACGAAGATTCTAGAAAGTCTCTTTCTGATGTCGGAGAAGAATTGGGAGTATCGACCAAGACGGTCCGTAGAAGGATAGATAAGTTGGAGGAAGCCGAGGCGGTAGATTACTCCATAAGGTGGTATCCGGTCCATTCCGACGACTTCATAGGGATATTGCACGGAGATATGAAATCCAAAAATAGAGGGAAAAAACTGTCTAGTTAGGGTGTAGAAAAAATCGAGATTACAATTTTCCTGTGCATTATTGAGAAAAGAGAAAGAAAATTTCTCCGAAAAGTCCTCATTCCTTTCGATATTCATGAACAGATAATTATGAGTTGG
>PWHU01000150.1 GCA_003555395.1 Thermoplasmata archaeon | reverse complement strand
TTTTCGAATTCATCTTTGAATTTTTCTAGGAACTTTTCATCCACCACTCTGTCAGATATGGAAGCGACCAAGCAAGCTTCATTATTTTTTATCTTATCTTTGATGAAGTGAAGTAACTTTAATATCTTCTCCTCGTCGTTATAGGATGTCAACTGTTTTATCCCTGAGAACAAAATTACCGCCTTTTCTCTTTTCTTCAAAAACTTTCCGATCTCGCTGCTCAGATTTGGAAGATCGGACGGAGAGGCCTTTGCGACCTCTACAGAGGTCGGCTGGTCATCTACGGCTTTTTCTCTTGACAGCCATAAAAATTTACAATCATCGCTCAGCGAAGAACGTGTATTGGATTCTAGCTTTCTGATTATCTTGTCCGGAGAGCGACGAACGACGAATAAGATAGGTACGTCGCTCTCTATCACTTCATCTAGTACCTCTATAGCCTTCGCTGGTTTGTCTTCTACGAACAAGTAGGCCTCGCCCGGTTTCCAATCAGGACGGATAAACTCGCCTTCGGACCCTTCTTCCGGCTCTTCGTCCTCAAAAGTCATCTGAGCTATATTTTCTCTCAACTCTTCTCTTTTTGATTCTACTTCCTGGTAAAGTGTACCTATCCTGCTCTCCACCCTGCTTTTGAGTTCCCAACCATCAAATTTAGATACCATGCTTTCTATATCAGACCAAGCTTCTTTTTGGCCCTCTTTATATCCTTCAAGATAGATCTTTATCTTCTTATCGTCGTCCATATCCATCACATAATCCTTCCCGCTGGGATCCTACGGAAGAGATCAGCCTATGTAGTTCAAATCCTCGCTACCGGGCTCCTGCTGTTGAAGTCCGCCTATGTCCATATCTTTTACCTTGTTGGTCAATTCCTCAACCTCTTCCGCCTTCTCGTTCAGTTTGTCATAAGTTATCTCGAGGCCGATGTAAGCCACAAGTTTCTTTAAAACCGCTCTGGCAGCGGCGGGATCGACAAAATATCCTGAAGTTTCTCCCATGAGACAGACTCCGCTCATCCCGTAGAGTTTGTCTCCTAGACCGAGTAATAGACCGCTTGCCCCGACTATACCCGAAGAAGGATGTTCTTCTGAAAACTTAACACCCAACTCCTTCATCTCTTCGACATTTTTGGTATCCGTCGCTGCGCCCAACACCTCCGGTATGTCGATCATCTCGCCCTTGCTATATCCTCCGAGCGAGAAGACTTTTTCCACGCCCATCTCTTCAGCTTCTGAAAGGATCTTATCTGTGATTTGATACTGTCCCTGTGGGGTCATACCCTGATAATCACCGGTCAAAAGCAGGATATCTGTATCATCTTTACCAACGTTTTTCTTGAAATACAGCCTGTTATTAACCAATTCTGACAGACCTTCTTCGTCGACCAGTACTTGAGGGGGGAAATATAAGGAATATATATCAGCGCACTTGTCGGCGTCTATCTCTTCGATAAGGTGTTCAACCGCTATCTTACCTACATTTCCTACTCCCGGTAAGCCTTCGATAAGAAGACCGTCTTCGAGTTCGGGTTTTTCTATGAAATCTATGATTATATCATCCATCTTATCATCTCGTTTTTTATCTAATCTGTAATTTCGTCTTCTTCAAACATTCAATCCTGGGTTGACATCCTGATCTGCTTCCTTCTGTACTCTCCATATCGATCTTCGGGTGAGTACTTAGGAGGTTTAGGATTTACCGTCTTTTTACCGCAGTCACTGCAGCGTTCTTTTAACGTGTATTCCTCACAGGAAGGACATCTTTTGATCTTCTTCATCGGAAAATCACCTTCTCATTGGTGAGAGGGCTTTATAAATTTAAGGATTGTTGTCAGCCTTTCTTCAGTTTTCGCTCATCGAGGATGCCGGGAAAACCTAGAAGCGTTCGTGAGTCTGAACGCTATGAAGTTCAATATCCCTGTAACCATAAATATGCTGATATTATATAATTTTTCCGTAGGAGATCATAGCTAGAAGACCTGAAAATGAAACTTTACCCAAGTCTATTCTTTTTCTTGAAGAGCCCCATCTGTCCGAGCCTGTAGGCATCGACTTCCTTAGCTCGCACAAAATCGGGGAAGGCGTCGCTGTGATCGATATTGTCGGCGAGCAAAAAACCGTCCTCTTTCAGATGTCTCCATGCCAAGGAGAATTCGAACATCATGGTCTCATAAGAATGACCGCTGTCGTGGATAAAGATGTCTATCTCTCTAGAGAGTCCTTGGAAAATCTTAGGGAGTTCGTAATAAGTGTCTCCCTCCATCAATGTCCAGCGCCCCTTTAACTCTTCGGGCACTACCCAGCCAGAAGTTTTATCAGGAGGTATAACGGCGCCGGTCCTATCCTCGTCTTCGACCTGGTCTATGGTTACAGGAAGATCTACAGAGTACAAGCGTCCTCTCTGATTTCGATCTAATGCTTTCAATATCACCGAAGTAGAGAACCCGTTACATACACCGGTCTCGACTATAACGTCCGGCTCTTCTTTAAGTAGTAATGCATACAATTTTTTACCGCTCTCTCTACCCAATATAGCCGGATGATAATCGTCATATCGTAAAAACTCGTCGTCGATCTTACTAGCTACCATTTCTATAAAATAGTTGATCTCCTCTTCTGCATCCATTTCGTTATTTGAAATGAGCGGATATTCCTCCAGTTCCGAAAGATAATTGTTTTCTACTATATTATCACCAATCTTTCACGTATCTTTAAGTTGCGTGAGACGAAACCTTCATCATTTCAAGAGTGACTTGTATTCTGGTATGACGTCCTCATCGAAGGCTTTCATACCCTCGCTGGTCTTATAATGGACCATCATCTCCTCTATCACATCGAAGGGTATCGTGGCTATCTCGGCTCCTATCTCGGCGCACTGCCTTACCTGTCGAGCGGTCCTGATGCTAGCCGCGATTATCTCGGTCTTGTAGGAATAGTTATCTAGTATGTTTTTGATCGACCATACGAGGTCTACACCGGAAACGATCCCATCGTCGTTTCCCCAAGCGAACAGATCCATAGTCTCCTTATCTTTATAGACCACCTGCTCCGGTCCCTGCTCGGATATCCTCCTTCTCATGTGGAAATTTCTTATCATCTCGGTCAGTTCGGAGGGATAATAGGTTCCTTTAGGGTAGTCGTCGCCTCTCGTCAATCCCATCTGGTCCCGTATATAGTCATCTATCCTTCCCAGGAAGGGACTGACGTATTCTGCTCCCGCTTTAGCGGCCATGAGAGCTTGATTCGGTTTCATGACTAGTGTACAGTTCACAGGTATACCTGATTCGCTCAAAGTTTTTATCGCCTTCACGCCTTCAAAATTATCTTCGTCTTTTCCCATGGCCGTATTAACAGGTATCTTGATGACCACGTTACCGTTTATGTCATCGAATCTATCGTACAAGGTCTCAGCTTCATTCACCATGTTTTCGTGCTCTATCTCCGTGACCTCCAAACTGACCGGGCCGTCAACCGTTCTCAAGATCTCGATTATATGATCTTCTAGACTCAATTCTCCTTCTGCATTATCCACTGCCTTCTTTATAAGAGAAGGATTCGTGGTCACGCCGTTCAGGATTCCCCAAGACTCTGCTTCTTTTATCTCATCTAAATCTGCGGTATCTACAAATATATCCATATCATCACCTTTTTTTCATCATATCATACCTGATATTTATCTCCTTTCGAGCACGTCGTGTGCACTCTCGACGATATGTTCGGCGGTGAGTCCATATTTCTCCATCAATTCGTCGCTTTCACCGGATTCACCGAACACATTGGGTATTCCTACCCTTTTCATAGGGACGTGGTAATTACTTTCAGCCAAAACCTGTGAGATCCCGCTACCCATGCCCTGGCTTACTACATGCTCCTCCGCAGTGACTATACCCCCAGTATCTCTTGCCGATCTCACTATACTTTCATCATCTAACGGCTTTATAGTGCTCATGTTCAATACTTTTGCGTCTACATCATGCTGTTTGTTGAGCATCTCAGCGGCCTTTAGGCACTCTGAGACCATTATTCCTGTTCCTATGAGCGTAACGTCTTCCCCTTCTCTAAGAACCGTGGCTTTTCCCAGCTCAAAGGGATCGTTCTTCTCTGTTATTATTGGCACACTAGATCGTCCCATCCGCATGTAAAAGGGACCTTCTTCTTCCGCTATCGCGAAGGTGGCCTTCCTACTTTCATTGTAATCGGCAGGAGCTACGACTTTTACGTTGGGCAGCACCCGCATCAGAGCTATATCTTCCAACATCTGATGAGAGGCGCCATCTCCTCCTACGGTTATACCCGCATGCGTAGCAACTATCTTTACGTCCAATTCGGGATACGCGATGCTCTGTCTTATCTGGTCGTATGCTCTTCCTGTAGCGAATACGGCAAAAGTGCTGGAAAAAACGGTCTTCCCTGAGAGTGCTAAACCTGCCGCGATACCCGTCATATTCTGTTCGGCTATTCCTACATTGAACATCCTTTCTGGGAATTCTTCGCCGAATTTTTTTAAGCGGCAGGAACCCGCAAGATCTGCACCTAATACCACGATGTTATCTCTTTTCCTGCCCAATTCCACAAGGGTTTCACCGTAGGCGTCTCTCTGTTTTGCCATCTCCCACATGTTTAGTCACCTCCGTTCTTCTCTCCTAGTGCTTCGAGAGCGGTCTCAAGTTGTTTATCATTCGCCGCTTTGCCGTGGAACGCCAAAGAACCTTCCATGAATGGAACACCTTTACCTTTCACAGTATGCGCTATTATCATGGTGGGTTGACCGTGTACCTCTTCCGCCCTCTCTACTGAATCAACTATCTCATCCATATCGTGACCTTCAATCTCTAGAACATGCCATCCAAAGGAGTTCCATTTTGAGATTATAGGTTCTATCGAATTCACCTTTTCTGTGGATCCGTCTATCTGCAGGTTGTTCCTGTCTAAAAATACGATCAAGTTGTCAAGGTTGTTGTGACTCGAGAACATCGCCGCCTCCCATATCTGACCCGATTGTAGCTCTCCGTCTCCACAGATAGCGAAAACCCTATAGGGTTCCCTGTTCAATTTGGCAGCTAGAGCCATACCAGCGGCCACGGATAAACCTTGACCCAAAGAGCCGGTAGAAGCGTCAACACCGGGAGTGGTTTTTACATGAGGATGTCCCTGTAATCGAGAACCCAACTTCCTGAGTGTCATCAGTTCTTCCACAGGGAAATAACCCGCTTCGGCGAGCACACCATAAAGAGCCGGGGCCGCATGTCCCTTACTCAATACAAGTCTATCTCTTTTCGGCCAGTTCGGTTCTTCAGGCTTGTGATCCATCACTTCAAAGTATAGAGCGGTCAGTATGTCCGTGGCCGATAGGGATCCTCCAGGATGTCCTGAACCCGCCTCGTTTGTACTTCTAACGATGTGAACTCTAACTCTTCTGGCGATCTTCTCCAATTCTTCAACTTTCGATCCGTTTAATGTAGGCATCTGATATATTCCTCCAAAATGTTTTTCTATCTTTTCGATTCCGCTAATAGATTAAAGCTAATTATCTTTTTTGGGGAGTATGTAAGCTTCGCCGTCCTCTAATTTTACCCTATCTTCAGCAAAAGCACCTACGACTGACGGTAAAAGTTCATGCTCTTTTTCTTTCACACGCTCAGAGAGACTGTGAGGATCATCGTCGTTCTTCACTGGAACACATCTTTGATCTATTATAGGGCCTCCGTCGACTTCATTGGTCACAAAATGTACCGAACAGCCGGATCTTTTCATACCTGCGTCTAGTACCGCCTTATGGACCCTATCTCCGTACATCCCCTCGCCTCCGAACAAGGGAAGCAGCGCGGGGTGTATATTGATCAGTTTTCCATAAAATCTATCCACAAATCCATCGGTCAATATCCTCATATATCCCGCTAAAACGATGAGATCAGGATCATACTCTTCTAAAATATCTATCATCTCCGATTCGTGTTCTGTCCTAGATCTGCCTTGATGCTCGATTATCGCATGATCTATGTCGTGGTTTTTCGCTCTCTCTACACAGTAAGCATCGGGATCATTCGTCAGTAAAAGGACAACTCTAGCATCTATCTTTCCGGATTCGCTAGCATCGATTATGGATTGAAAATCAGTTCCTCCTCCGGAAGCCATGACTGCTACGTCTATCATATTATCGAAAGGTAAATCCACAAGTTGATTAAAAAATATTCGGGTTCCGGGGTCACAAAAGAAAAAACTTATTATGGTCGAGTTGAATGTATCCGCGGTTATCGATGATAAGGTCCTATAGATGAAAAAATCAAGCTAAAAGGTGTTAAGATGGATATTTTATTCGCGGACGACGAGGAAAATTTGAGGGATCTGATCAAGAGATATCTTGAAAAATCAGATGATTACGATCTTGATGTCACTACTGTAGCTTCGGGCGAAGAGGCTCTAGAGGCGTTTGAAGAAAAAGATTATGACGTCGTAGTTTCGGATTACAAGATGGAACCCATAGACGGTATAGATCTTTTGAAAGAATTGAGAGAAAAAGGTCACGATATACCCTTTATACTTTTCACCGGCAAGGGAAGAGAAGAGATCGCCATGGAAGCTCTAAACTTGGGTGCCGACCGTTATGTAAAAAAAGAAGGAGACCCGGAAAAGCAATTTGAATTCCTTATGGAGGTGATCGCCCAAGAAGTTGAACATTATTCTACGAAGAGCGAAAAGAGATTACAAGAGGCATATTTTGAACAGCTCTTCGAAAACTCACCCGAAGGTATCGTTCTTTTGGGTAACGACGATAGGATAATCCAGGCTAACAAGGGTTTTGGAGATCTATTTCAATACGATAGGGAAGAGATAAAAGGAAAGCATATAAATGACCTGATAGTACCTGAAGAGAAGATATCGGAAGCCAATACATTATCAGAAGTTACGCTCTCGGGAGAGAAGAAAAAGGTAGAGACCCTACGTAAAAGAAAGGACGGAAGCAAAGTCGATGTGTCCATCGTAGGTTTTCCCATCAAACTAAAAGAGGAACAGATAGGAGTCTTCGGTGTCTACCGAGATGTTAGCGAACGAAAAGAGAGGGAGAGAAAAGCGAAAGAACTCTATAAAGCCTCGAGCAGATTAGAAAGCTGTTCCTCCGAAGAGGAAGTTTTTGAGACCACTCTCCAATCCGCTAAGGACATCCTAGACTTTACATCGAGCAGCATAATGATAGCTGAAGAGGATGAATTTGTAGTAAAAGCGGCCATCGCTAAAAACGTAGAAGTCGGTGATAGAACCTCCATCGATGAAGGTATCAGAGGTCTCACCCTTCAAAATAAAGAATCATATTTGGTAGAAGACCTGAGCGAATGTAGTGAAGCCAAGCCTACGGACCAAAAATTCAAGTCAGCGATAAGTATACCCATAGGAGACGAAGGAGTATTTCAGGCTCTCTCCTACGAGTTAAATTATTTTGACGAATTCGATCTCGAGATGGCCGAAGCTCTTATCTCTCATGTAGTGCAAATTATACAAGGTATCAGGAGTGAAAGAGAGATACAGAGAAGAGAAGAAAAATATAGGACTATATTTGAATCGGCCAATGATGCAATCTTTGTAATGAAAGAGTATAAGTTTGTCGACTGTAACAAGAAAACGGAGGAAATATTCGAGGTCGAACGTGAAGATATTCTAGATCGAAATCCATGGGAATTTTCCCCTGAAGAACAACCCGACGGGAGAAAGTCTAAAGAAAAAGCAAAAGAGATGATGGATAAAGCATTTGATGAAGAACCACAGTTCTTCGAGTGGACTCATCAGAAACCCGACGGAACTTTGATGGATACCGAAGTGAGTTTGAACGCATATGAGACCAGAGGAGAAAATTTCGTCATGGCTGTTGTAAGAGATATAACCGAGAGAAAAAAGACCAAACAAGAATTGAAAGAGAGCAAAGAAAAGATAGAGAAACTCCATGAAGTGGCTACCAAATTAGAAGGCTGCAAAGAAGAGAGCGAGGTCTTTGATCTTACAGTGGAAGCGGCAAAAGAGATCCTAGATTTCAACGATCTGGCTTTAGCTATAGCCGATGAAAGTAGTGAAAAATTCATTATCAAAAAAACGCTGAGAGGAGAATATGAAGACGGGTCTAGAGTTCCAATCGATACAGGATATCTCGGTAGAACTTATAGCGAAAATAAATCCTTCTTGGTTTCGGATTCTCAAAAGGACGAGGTTGCTGAGCCAGCCAGCGAAGAGTACAGGTCAGCTGTTAGCGTACCCATAGGAGATATGGGTGTTTTCCAGGCTATTTCAGATGAAAAAGATCATTTCGATCAGCAGGACCTAGATATGGCCGAGACACTTATCTCCCATACGAACCAAGTATTGAAAAGGATCAAAAGCGAGAAGGATTTGAGAGAAAGAGAGAGACGTTTCAGAAATATCTTCGACCACGCTTTAGTTGGCATATACAGGACGACACCAGACGGAGAACTTCTCGCTGCAAATCCAAGAGTAGCAGAGATGATGGGATACGATTCTGTAGAAGAACTCCGATCCAAAGATCTATCGGAGATCGCTGATACATTGGATTACTCAAGAGAAGAATTCAAAAATATCATGGAAGAAAAAGGAAAAGTCGAGGGTTTTGAAGGTGCACACCTTCTTCCGGACGGTTCCGTTCTATATACCATTGAGAATGCCGTCGCTGTGAAAGACGAGAACGGTAAGATAAAATATTATGACGGGACCATGCAGGATATCACCGAGTTGAAGAAAACCCAAGATGAATTAAAGAAAAGTGAAAACAAATATAGGGCTATATTCGAAAATACAGGGACCGCTACCGTCATAATCGACGGAGAAGGAAAGATCTCTCTTGCAAATAGAAAATTTGAGAGGTTAACGGGGCATTTTAGAGGAGGAGTCGAAGGTGAGAGCTTCTTAGATTTCGTTGTCGAAGAGGATAAAAAAAGATTGAAAAGATTTCACGAGTTGCGGAGAGAAGATCCCGAGAGTGCCCCCAACGAGTACGATTTCCAAGGATTGACCAAACAAGGAAAAATTAAAGATCTTCATGTAACAGTGAACATGATACCTAATACAGATAGGAGTATAATCTCCCTCATGGATATAACTGAGAAAAAGGAGATAATGAAGAGTAGGAACCGTTACAAGTCGATAGTCGATAAGATGGACAGCATGCTCGAGATGGTAGAAAGCCATCTTCATACATTATCCAAGAGTGATCTGGGTCCAGAACAAAAAGAACAGTTGGATAAATTGAAAAAGATCATTGAGAAAAATAAAGGTCTTAGGGAATAATGAAGGAAAAATCTTTTTATAGAGCACCCTTTGAACAAGTACAACTTGAATAACACCTATGCGGGGATAGCCAAGGGGTCAACGGCGAAGGATTGCTAATCCTTTGTCCCATCGGGACACGCGGGTTCAAATCCCGTTCCCCGCGCTAAACTAACCATGATCAACGAAATTGTCGGTAAAATAGAAATCCATAAAGTGTGAAAATATGTCCATCGGATTGTCTGACGAGAAAAAAACGGAAGAAATCGATGAACAACTTATCATAGAAAGCCAAGATTTTCAGATATGTAAGGCGAAGATAGAATCAGTTCTCGATAAAGAGGAAAAACTTGACCATATAACGCGTAAAGGATTCAAATATCTGATCAATGGAGAAATAGAAAAATCTTCGAGATGTTTCGACGCGGCGGTGGAAAAAAGAGAAGATGAACCCGTAGTCTTCTACGGAAAAGGCGTCATAAATCTGTTAGTTGGTGACACACATAAAGCCGTTCGTTTTTTTGAAAGGGCGCTCTCGTTAAAATCGGATTTTAACGAAGCGTGGCACGAAAAAGGTGTCGCTCTTTACGAATTGGATAGAAGCGAGGAAGCTCTAGAATGTTGGAAAAAGGCTAGAATCAAAAAATAGAGAGTATAGAGTAAAGATTAGAAGGCGGCTAAGTTTTCCGGAAGTCAAAGCTCAACAGATTACGGAGTTTTCTCTTCTTATAAAGTGAGGGGTTGAAAAGAACCACGGCTGTGAATATCTCCAATCTACCTATCCACATAAAAAGAGCCATGAACAATCGGCCTGCAGGACGAACGGCCCTAAAATCGCTCGCAACCATGCCCAAACCTGGACCCACATTTCCTAGACTGGTGGCAGAAGCACTTATGGCCGAGATCATATCTAGACCAAGAGCGGTCATCATAAAGGCACCGATCACAAAAAGTAAGATATAGGCGCAGAAGAACATCGCGATGGTACTCAGTGTATCCTCATCGACCACCGAATCCCCCATCCTCACTACCATCACTCTTCTAGGCTTTGCAAACTCTTTAATTTTCCTTTTGACCATCTTAAATATCAATACTATCCTCAATACTTTCATCCCTCCTCCCGTAGAGCCGGCAGACCCGCCTATGAACATGAGCAAAAGAAGAATCATCCTTAAAATATCCGGCCATGCATCGAAGGCGGCGGTGGTATAACCCGTAGTTGTCATTATCGATACTGCCTGAAATAGGGCGTCTCGCAACGGTATTTCAGCCGCCGATATCAAAAATGTGATGATCACGGTTGATGTGATTATTATAAAGAGATAGGCTCTGAACTCCGTGTTCTTAAACACTTTTCGGATGTTACCTTCGAAAGCTTGATAGTGAAGGGAAAAGTTCATTCCCGCGATTATCATGAAGAAGATAAATATCCACTGGACTATGGATGAAAAGTGAGCGATACTGTTAGAATGCGGGGAAAAACCTCCTGTGGGCAGAGTTGTAAAAGAATGGTATATCGCATCGTACAGGCTCACTCTTGCTCCGAGTAGTAATATGATCAACATCAAAGTAAAGAGACTGTAGAGGAACCAGAGAGTCTTTGCGGTCTCTTTTATCTTAGGTCTCAACCTCGTTATGGTAGGACCGGGTGATTCCGCGGATAAAAGACTCAATCCACCGCTGGTCAGTTTTGTGAGTATGGCTACGGAAAGAACGATGATGCCCATACCTCCAAACCACTGCAGAACTGCACGCCACAGAAGTACGCTTTTTGGTTGATTCGCAAGGAAAAGAGGGGATGCGGGATTTTCCACGCTGAACACTGTAGCTCCTGTAGTGGTCATCCCAGACATGGCTTCGAAGAATGCATCTACAGGGGATGAAAGAGTTTGGGTCATCAGAAAGGGGAGAGCTGAAAGCAGAGCTAGTATCAACCACGTAAAGCTGACCAATACGATGGCTTCGTTGTGGTAAAAATCTTCAGGTCTGCCGAATTTTTCGGCGGGATAACCGAGAGTTATCGTGAAAGAAGCCATGAACATAAAAACAAGTGCGTTGTACGGTAAAAAACCGAAAAAAATCGGTGCCTCTTGATACCATATCGCAGGGAAAACTGGAACGAAAAACGCAAAACCGAAAAGTTTCAGGATAGCTCCTAAATTACCGACCACTACCTTCCATCGCATATTAGAACAAATCCTCCACAGCATTGATCTCTTCTTTCAAAACGAAGGCTAGTACCTGATCACCGGCCTTAAATTTTTCGTCTCCGCGGGGTATGATCGTTTTTTCCCCTCTGATTATGGCACCCACGACGCTTTCAGGTGGTAATTTACTTTGTGATATGGTCTTTCCGGTAACTGGGGAATCTTCATTCACCTCCATCTCCAGTATGTAGAGGTCTCCTCCGTGTACCGGTATAGCTTTTAAAGGATTGAGTTCTCTAGCCAATCTCATCATCGTATTTGCGGTCTGAAGCTGAGGTGATGCCGCTAGATCGATACCGATAGTTTCTATCAAAGACTTCACACCGAGTTCTTGGACTACGGCAACGGTCTTTTCCACACCGTAAACCTTAGCTAAAAGGGAGACAAGAGCGTTATGTTCCTCAGAGGGGGTCATGGATGCTAGGGCGTCCATCCTTAAAATTCCCTCTTCTATCAGAATATTCTTATCCCTAGCATCTCCCACCAAGACCTCTATATCTTTCAATTCTTCCGCCGCCCTCCTCGCATTCTTTTCAGATTCGTCTATTATCTTCACTTCGACTCCTCTGTTATCCAGCTTTTTAGCCACGTTTATGCCTATGGATGTAGCCCCTACTATCATCACTCTGTCCACCGAGGACCTTTTTGTCCCTAGAAGTTTTAACATCTTTTTTTCTGCCTTTCTGTTTTCCGTCATCACGATGAGAGTGTCGTCTTCTTTTACAACGTCACTACCCCGGGGTATGATGACTTCATTTTCTCTTATGATCGCTCCTATGTTGATATTCTTTGGGAGTCTTATAGCACCTATTTTTTTGTTCCTTATCCTGGAGTTAGGCAAAACCTTGAACTCTGTCACGTTTATCTTCCCACCCATAGATATATTTCTATTTATTGCAAAGGGAACCGTTATTATATCCGATATCTTCCTTGCGATCAGCAGTTCGGGAGAAACCGCGTAATCCACACCTATCTGATTGAAC
>PWHU01000153.1 GCA_003555395.1 Thermoplasmata archaeon | reverse complement strand
GAATGGACGGAAGATGCTTCTGGTAGTGAGGAGCAGACCACGGTGGTGATGGAATCAGATAAGTCAATCACAGCTCACTTTGAAGAGCATACTTACAGTTTAGATGTAACGGTAGAGGGAGAGGGCTCGATAGAGATAGAGCCGGATAAGTCAGAATACGAACCCGATGAGGAAGTCAATCTAACCGCTATATCTGACGAACACTGGTATTTTGCTGAATGGACGGGAGATGCTTCTGGTAGTGAGGAGCAGACCACGGTGGTGATGGACTCAGATAAGTCAATCACAGCTCACTTTGAAGAGCATACTTACAGTTTAGATGTAACAGTAGAGGGAGCGGGCTCGATAGAGATATATCCCTATAAAGAGGAGTACGAACCTGGAACTGAAGTTGAATTGAAAGCGATGCCGGACGAGGGCTGGTATTTTGAAGAATGGATAGGAGATCACGAAGGAACTGAAGAACAGTTAACGGTCGCTATGGAGTATGACAAGGAGCTAACGGCATGCTTTGAGATAAAAACATACGCACTCGGTATAGAGATAGAAGGAGAAGGAACTGTTATTGTAAATCCAGAGCAGGATGAATACGAATATGGAACTGAAGTTGAATTGAAAGCGATGCCGGATGAGGGCTGGTATTTTGAAGAGTGGATGGATACCGATGAAACGGAGAAGGAGATAACAGTAACTATGAACGAAGATAAAAATATCATTCTTCAACTCATAGAGCGAGCATATTTTGAAGCGGAGATCATTTCACCCAGAGATCATGGTGAATTTGAAGAAGGTGAAAAAGTTACGATTGAGTACAACGTCACGAATATAGGAGGGATAAAAGACAACAGCCAGAATATAGTTTTTAGAGTTTACGGTGAGGATGGCGAAGAAGTCCATAACGAAACAGTAGAGGTCATACTTGAACCCAGGGAAGAATATATTGGGGAATTCACCTGGGAAACAGAGGAAGCTGGAGTCTATGAACTCGAAGTAACCAGTGATGAAAGTGATTCGGTTACTATAAATATAGATGATGACCAGACCATTCTATACGACTACTGGTGGCTGATACCGCTTATAGTGATGGCGGCAGTTATTGCGATCGTGGTAGGGGTTGTTTGGAGCAGAAATAAAACATCTAGACAGTTCTCGCAGCATAAGCAGGGACCACCTCCGTATCAAGGAGGGTTATCTCAGCAGCCGCCACAACAGCAGCCACCACAACAGCAGCCGCCAAAGCCCCCGCTAGAAGGAGACTAATCTATCAAAAAATCTGAGGAGAGAAAAAGAAGAGATAGTCGACGAATACAGAAAAGATGAAATTAAACGCTCTTTCTCTTAATCTCTTATTTTTGAAAAAGCGGTTTGAAATACATTTGTTTACAAATCGGTCTTAGTTTCTCTTACCAAACCAATCTGATCTTAGTTTTGCCTTTCTCTTTTTGAAGGTATACTCAAATGAAAAAATGCCTTTCAGCTATTCTTAGATCTTATTTTCAAATGATTGAAAGGGGTGATGATATTGAAACGAAATCATTCGCGAATAAGACAAGAAAAAGTCGAATCAGGAATGTATAAATATCTAAAACGTGATTGTATGATATGAGCTCGAAAAACATGGTGCTAGAAGATAGCAAATACTGGCACTTCAGAGAGAAAGCCCATTCTCCGAGTTTCAAGGCTCTTTGGAAACATGTGAGTACCAAAGGAAATCCATCAGGATACTACCTGTTCATGGTTGAAAGAGAAGAGGTAACCCAGAAAAGAGAGGAAGAGGAGCAAACCAATCTTTCGATAGGAGAGAACAAAAATATTGAGCTTATCTTGATACGGTCGAAACCGAAGGAAAAAAGCCAAGAACGTGTGGTTACTAACGAGCTGAAAGACAAGAACGAAGCCATCGAAGAGGCAAAGAATTGGATGGACGAATACATCTATATAAAACATCTAGAAGAGGGTTTTTAATACATAGTTGGCAAGAATCCTGTCGATGCATCGACTAAAACAAGATGAACCTAAAAAATGCCGACCCATTCTTCATGCCCACTAAAAATCGAAGATTTGTTAGTGGACCCGTCAGAATCAGTGATTCTAACCAACCATTTATTAAAATAAATGGACCCAGCGGGATTTGAACCCGCGGCCTCAACCTTGCAAAGGTCGCGATCTGCCGGGCTGATCTATGGGCCCAAAGAGAACTTGATCAGGATAGGGAGTATTTTCTTCTTTTTAAGCATTTTGATTGTTCTGCGGTAAGAACAGACAAAATTGATACTCAGCGGGACGAACAAATCTATGATTTGTGAGTGCGAGGAACTTGTTCCCAGCAGTTTACTGATCTCTAGAAATAACTATTGAAAATCTGATCGAAAACGTTCAAAAAAAGTACCTACCAGGTCTCTATATTTTAACTCTTCAGTACGATCTCGATATGGATCTCGTCCGGAACCTGGATACGCATCAACTGCCTCAAAGCTCGCTCGTCCGCATCGATATCTATCAATCTTTTGTGAACTCGCATCTCCCAGTGTTCCCAAGTCTCATTGCCCTCTCCGTCGGGGGCTTTCCTGGTCGGAACAGTCAGCTTTTTTGTAGGCAGCGGTATAGGTCCTTTCATCTCTACTCCTGTTCTCTCGGATATCTGCTTTATCTGTCCGCAGATGTCTTCCATGCGTTCTGGATCTGTCCCGCTGAGCGAGATTCGTGCTTTCTGTGCCATGTTATTTGTACCTCACAAAGAAATAGTATAAAAGGGTTTTTGTGGTAAGCGTTTTTTCAAGTAGACCTTACATCTCTTTTTCTTCGATGTCTATCACTTGACCCGCCGCAACGGTTTTGCCCATGTCTCTGATCGCGAACCTTCCGAGTTCCGAGAACTCTTCCACTTTTTCGATGGCTAAGTTACGCGTGGGTTTCACTTTCACTATCGCGGCTTCACCGGTCTTTAGGAAATCTGGATTCTCTTCTTTCACTTCACCTGTCTTTGAATCAAGCTTTTTCTGTAGTTCTAAGAATGTACAGGCGACCTGTGCGGTATGCGTGTGGAATACTGGTGTGTATCCTTCGGTTACAACGCTCGGATGATCTATGACGATTATCCGTGCAGTAAATGTTTCCGCTACGGTAGGTGGGTCGTTTGCAGCCCCACAAACGTCTCCTCTTCGGATATCGTCTTTGCCCACACCTCTTACGTTGAATCCTACATTATCTCCAGGTCCTGCTTTCGGTATCTCTTCGTGGTGCTGTTCTATGGATTTTACCTCTCCGCTAACGTTAGCGGGCATGAAGGTGACTTTGTCACCAGGTTTCATAACACCGGTCTCGACCCTACCGACGGGGACGGTACCGATACCCGTGATGGAATAGACGTCCTGTATCGGAAGTCTGAGAGGTTTATCGATCGGTTTCTCAGGTTCAGTGAATTCGTTTATAGCTTCCAGGAATCGTTTGCCATCCCACCAGTCTATCTGCTCACCGTCTCTTGTGATATTATGTCCTTTGAGTGCACTCGTTGGAACAATATCGAACTGCTCGTCTTTATAACCGACTGATTTCAGAAGCTGGGTTATTTCATCCTTGACTTCGTTGAATCTATCTTCACTGAATTCAGGTTTGGTTGCGTCCATCTTGTTGATAGCTATGACCAGTTGATCTACACCCAATGTTCTTGCAAGGAACGTATGTTCCCTTGTCTGCGCCATAACGCCTTCAGGTGCCGCTACGACAAGAACCGCAGCATCTGCTTGAGACGTACCTGTAATCATGTTTTTCACGAAGTCCTGATGGCCTGGCGCATCTATGATCGTAAAATAATACTTATCGGTGTCGAACCGCTTATGCATCACGTCGATGGTCAGACCTCGATCTCTTTCTTCTTCGAGTTGGTCCATCGCCCATGCATAGGCGAAAGTTCCTTTTCCTTTTTCTTCAGCTTCTTTCTTATACTCCTCTATTATGTGGTCCTTGATCGCTCCAGTTTCGAACAGTGTTCTACCTACTAGTGTTGACTTACCGTGGTCCACGTGACCTATGAACACGAGGTTTAGATGTGGTTTATCGTCTGCCATGTTTTATTACCTCCAACTATTTATCTATCTGCTCCTCTTTAATGAGTGGGTCTATTTATAATTTTATCCTCAAGCTAGACCTTCTTACGATCTTTCCCCCACTCACGATATAGGAGATAGCAACTTCAAATATATATATCTAGTCCTTCATTCGGTATTAGCTCAAATAGATATAGGGGAGAAAAAGATGGCTATCGAAGTCAGAAAAGCAAAAAGCGACGATCTCGATCAAATAACCGAGATGTGGTACGAACTCGCTACGATGCACGAGGACATAGTCCTTGGGTACGATCTTTCGGAAAATGCTAAGGAAACTTGGAAAGAATTCGTGGAGAACGGTTTAAAGAGGAGGAACATGTGCACCTTCGTCGCAGAGGAAGACGAAGAATTGTTAGGGTTCCTCAACGTAGTGATCAGAGAGCGATTAGGTATATTCGAAGACACTGAGATCGGTATGGTCCTAGATGTTTTCATCAAGAGCGGCAGGAGGGGAGAAGGTATCGGTTCCACTCTATTAAACAAGGCGGAGAGATGGATTAAGAGTAAAGGGGTTGATGCGGCAGTGATCACGGTCTCGCCGTTCAACGAGGAGGCGGTTGAATTCTGGGAGAACAGAGGCTACGAAACTTACCTTCTGAAGAAAAGAGCAGAATTATAGAGAAGAACTAGGCGAAATGATCGTATCCTCCTTCCAACCTATCCTTCCGGCCGTCGTCATGGATCAGATACAGTCCTTCCTCTATGATCCTGCCCACGACTATAGGCTCAAATTTTTCTATCCTGTCAAGGCGGTCAGGAGGGATTGTGAACACGAGTTCGAAGTCCTCCCCTCCAGAAAGTGCCCATTTTAGAGGATCCTTGCCGAGAAGTTCGCCTGTCTCTTTCGTTCTTTCTGAGATAGGCACCTTACTTTTTTCTATCTCGGCGCCTACGCCGCTCTCTTCTGATATGTGGATCACTTCAGAAGCTAGACCATCGCTAACGTCGATCATGGCGTTCACATAAGGAGCTAACTCTCTACCAAGCTCCAGCCTACACTCTGGTTTAAGATAATACTCCGTGTATCCCTTTTTCCCGGATCGAAAAAGTTCTAGCCCGGCCCAACTCTTTCCAAGGTCTCCGGAGACACAGATAAGATCTCCTGTTTCGGCGTCTCTTCTCATGCATAGATTTTCTTCCTCCACCTCTCCTATGAGCGCGATATTGATGATCAATGAATCCCCGTGGGTGGTGTCACCGCCTACCAATTTTAGACCATGCTTATCAGAAGCTGATACCATCCCACGGAACAGTTCTTCGGTGAACGATACGGTAGTATCTTCCGGAAAGGCGATAGATATTAGACCCCATCTTGGGAGACCACCCATAGCAGCTATATCAGAGATATTAACTATTATAGATTTCCATCCTATCTGCCATGGATCCTGCCAATCACGATCAAAATGATCTCCTTCCACCAGCATATCCGTGGTCAAAAGAGTGTAATTTTCGTCACATCTGTTCTTCAGTACCGCACAGTCGTCACCAATCCCTTTGAAAAGTTCTTCGTCATCAAACCGTTCCAAAGTATCAGCTATCATGGATATAAGACCGGACTCTCCGATGGTCGAGAGTTTTTCAGACTTCATATTTTTCCTCCTTTTTGATCTCGTCTATCTTATTCTCAAAGTAACTTATACTTTCTGTTAAATCTCCCTCTCTGGTCACGCTCGATATAGCACATATCATATCGAAGGCTTCCAACAAAGATGTTAGATCGGTTTCTTTCACGCCTCCTATAGCCGCGGTTGGAACTTTTATAGAATTTGCTATCTCTTTCGCCTTTTGAACCCCTAGTTCTTCAGACGTATCTATTTTTGTATCAGTTTCATGGATCGGACCTACAGCGATATAATCAGCGGTTTTTTCCGCCTGTCTAGCGCTTTCAGGATCATGGGTCGAGACACCTATTATCATATCAGGAAACATATCACGTATTTTTCTTGCAGGCAGGTCGTCTTGGCCTAAGTGGACGCCGTCCGCCCCAGCGACGATGGCCATATCTACCCGGTCGTTGATTATGAGGAGAGCTTTACCTTCGCATTCTTCTTTTATCTCTTTTAAGTCGCTGTATCTTTCAAGATCCGTGCCGTTTTTCTTTCTGTACTGTATCATTTTAACTCCGTTCTCTACTGCCACTTTCACCTGTTCGACGAGAGGCACTTCAGAGAATTCATCGGTGATGTAGTAATAATTCACTTCATTCAACATCATCCTGTTTTTCATGATACCGTTATCCAACTTGTCGGATTAAAGTATTATGTCATATACGCAGAGAGAAATGTAAGCGATGCCGTTTCAGACTAACTTGATTTCAACTCACGGCTCGCTTTGAAGAGTTCATCTTCGAGCACCGCCTGGACTTCTTCGCCCATGAATTTTAACTCGGGTTCTCCTTCTTCTACCATCCCTATGGTCTTTCCCTTACCTAATTCGATATCTTCCGATACCGTTGCAAGAAGACAGCCAGAAGATATCAACCTCAATGGGTCGATCTCCAACTCTTCACAGATGCGCTTGGTAGACCCCTTGATGCCGATATCCGAGTCTATCACGAACCTGTTTTTCGAGGCATGGGCCATCTCGTAAAGTCCTTGTATCACGCCGCCTTCAGTAGGATCGTGCATCGAACTCACTTTTTCATTCACTGACAGAGCATCCTCAACTACACTTATCTTTTCCCTCAGCCCCTTAGCGTCTCTCAATATACTTTTCGGTATACCCATCTCTTTCAAGTCCTCCTCAAAGTCTGAAGCCAATATCCAGGTGCCTTCCATGGCTGCATCGTCTATCTGAACTATCTTGTCTCCGGGTTCCGCCCCTTCGGTGAAGACAGGTCTTCTAGTCAACCCTATCATCGTCGATGTAACAAGAGGATGGTCTATCCCGTCTATCATCTCAGAATGTCCTCCGATGATATGAACTCCAAGTTCAAAAGAGGCCTCGTACATATCCTCCAATATCTCTCTTATCTTGGACTTTGCATAGTTCTTTGGAAACTGCAGAGAAGGGAGCATCCATCTGGGGGTCGCTCCTGAGACAGCTATATCGTTAGCCGCTATATTCACAGTAAGCCAACCGATGTTTTCTACCGCCCCTGATATCGGGTCTGAATGTACCACCATATATTCGTCGCCGATCTTTAGTACCGCGGCGTCCTCCCCGTAGGATGGGCCCATTATCACACTGTCGTCATCTATCTTCTTCTCAAAAATGAATTCATCCATGAACTCTTTACTCAACTTTGACATCTTATCACTCTGTTCACATGGATATAGGGATGTTGTCCATCTCTTTTTCTACCTTTTCCGCCATCCAGCTTGCTCCGCTGCCCGAGAAAGAAAGTATGGCCTTCCTATAATTTTTTGCTATACCCTTCTTGTTGCCCAATTTTTCCTGTAATTTGGCCATGGAGAAATACGTTAGACCAAGCCTGTACGATGAACCTAACCTCTGATATATTGATATCGCCTTGGTCAGTTCCTTCTCGGCATCATCATCCTGTGAGTTCATGCTGTAGGCTCTACCTAGAAGAGAGTGCGCCAAAGCTTTTTCTTCTTCTTCTCCAAGGTCTTCTAAAAGATCTTTAGCCTCCCGTGCTACCTCGATCGCGTCCTCGAACATCCGCCTCTCCATGTAACATTCAGCTAGAGACAGAAGAGCTGAAGATTTCAGATGCCAGTATCCAAACCTCTCCGAAGTCTGTACCGCCTCTCTCAGGTGTTCTTCAGCGTTGTCTAGTTCTCTCATTATAGTATAAAGAGAACCTATCTCCTTCTGACCTCCAACTCTCTGGTATGTTTCATCTATATTTTCCCAACATCTCAAACCGGATTCGAAATAATCCACGGCTTTTTCCCAGTTGCCCTCGGATTTTTCTATCCTAGCCAACATGAAATAAGCCGAGGTTAAAAGAGAATGATCCTCTTCATCTAGTATATTGATGGCTTCGTTAAGATTATTTTTTGCCCTTTGGTACTCGCCCTTTTCATTCAAAAGAGAACCCAACCTGATCCTTGATATACCACGAAGCTTCTTGTTTTCCGGATCCGGTTCCACTCCATCCTCTACTTCAACGGATTCCTGGTACTCAGATATCGCATCATAGTGTCTACCCTCTTCTTCCCTTATCGTAGCTATACCTTGGTAGGCCTTTATTTTAACTGTAGAATCCAAAGAAGACTCTATAGCTTCTCTGAATTTTTCGACCGCAAGTGAAAAACTATCGATATTCCGGTAGGCTTCGCCCTCAAGGAGTGTTATAAAAGAGGGGGATTCTCTGTTTTCTTCTACGAGCCTGTCTTTGTAATCTGGGATAATATCCAAAAGCGAGTCTGCGAATCCTAACGAAAGAATCTCTTCGCCAGTTTTCTTTATCCTATCTTCAAAGAGTTCTGTATCCTCTGTTTTAGAGATATGATAAAGCTCTTCGATGGCGTCGAACTCTTCAGGGATAGGATGGTCCATGTAATGCTGATAAGCTTCTTTGTGCAGTTCTTCTATCTTCTCCTCGTCTAAAGTTTCTAAAATGCTCCTCTCTATTACGGGCTGGAGGATGGGTTTATTATTCTCCGTCAGATCTAAAATAGGTGTGTTGAGAAGGCTGTTGATTATATTTTCGTTCACATCCTTGAGCCTGCAAAGTGCTTTTTTTCTTACAGGCTTTCTCAGGATCGAGAGAAACGCTAGTACGTTAAATTCTTCCCTTGTGATGTGATTATTCAAAACTGAAACAATAGGGTCGGAATCTTCTACGAACCCATAAAATTTTTTTATTTCATTCTGAACACTCTTTTCCGGGCCTAAAATTATCTTCTCGTTCTCATCGAATACCCAATCAGTAGGTTCTTCTTTAAAAGATACCACTATACTCAACGAATCTAGTCCCTCGGTTTCACTCAACTTCCTGACTAATCTCTGAATATCACCGTTGAGGTGTATATCGTCTATCACAAGCAGAGAAGGTGTAGAGTCTAGGTCCTTCCGAAGATTGGTCAATATCTCTTTCATTTCGATCTGGTCAGGGGCATGGACGTATGAAGAGAGCCTATACCTGCCAGCCTGCTCGAGGAAACGGGTTAGGTTCATCCAAAAATGCATCGGGCTGTGCCACGAATGAACTTTAAAATAAAAAACATTGGTCTTACTCTTCATCAAATCCGCAAAACTAGCTAGAACCGATGTCTTTCCGTAACCATCCTGGCCTATAACACATGCCGTCCGAGAGTTCTCTTCAAATCTAGCGTCGTACCAGCTAGATAGTGACTCTACCTCTAGTATGGATTCTTTAGGCGGCTTTGGCATGTGATAGAGGTAAGAGGTAGGAGGTCGTGCGCCGTTCATCCTTTCCTGCTTTATACATCCATCCATCTCTATCTTTTTAAGGACCTCGGTAAAGGATAAATTCGTATTCAGGTAGGCGTTCAATTCACCGACCCTGATCAATTTTTCTTTGCCGTTCAGTTCTACCTTCACCTGAGTATCTGCGAGTTCTCTTCTGACCCGTTTAGCTTGATCTACTCCCTCTTCGGTCAAAAAGTACGCTTTTCTTTTCTGTTTTTTGTTCTTAATGCGCCTGGTCTGCTCTTCTACCAATCCTTCGTCGACCAGGGTCCTTACCGCATAAGAAACCGTATTTTGCTTAAGGCCTACTTTATCCGCTATTCCCTCTTGTGTTATAGCTACAGGTAGAGTATATCCTTCGTTTTTCCCGTAGTAATTGAACAGATGTACGAGTATTTTTTCTTTTGCCGTGAAATTTGTGTCCATGTGCATACGTGATTACAACGATATACTATAAGAAATTTATTGATAGAAAGACCGAACGTTTATTAATAGGTGCTTAAAGACAAGGTTTATTTATCACACGGACCTACTCAAGAAACGTGATAGAAAAAGCTAAGCTCATCGCAGACCGGATTCTTTCTAACGAAAAGGTTCACATAGTTTCTCATATCGATGCAGACGGTATAGCTTCGGCCAGCATAGCTTACCGAGCTCTTGAAAGGGCTGAAAAAGATGTAAGTGTCGAATTCGTCAAACAGCTCGACGGAAACGAGATCAAGAAGATAAAAGGACAGGAGCATCCACTAGTATGGTTTACCGACCTTGGTAGTGGACAGATGTCTTCGCTGAAGGGGATGAACTGTGTCATCACTGATCATCACGAGCCAGAAAACGATTCTGAACCTACAGAGATAAAAGACAGGGGGAACATACTGAGTTACTGCGCTTCTATAATGGAATTGAATCCACACAATTTTGGTTTGGACGGTGCAAAGGAGATATCTGGTTCCGGCACCACTTATCTAGTCGCAAAACAGATGGATAAAGAAAACAAGGATCTCAGCAAGCTCGCGGTCATAGGGGCCGTGGGTGATCTACAGGCTTCTGAAGAAGGTAGATTGGTAGGGATGAACAGAGATATTCTAGACGACGGTGTCGAGGAAGGTGTGATCGAGATAAAAAAGGACACTACGCTCTACGGCTTGGAAAGCCGCCCGCTTCACAAAGTGCTCGAATACGCTTCTGATCCTATACTTCCAGGTCTGACTGGAGACGAATCTAGCTGTGTGAATTTTCTGGTTGAAAATGACATAACTTTGAAGGAGGACAACGATTGGAGAAGATGGCACGATCTTACAAAAGATGAGAAGAGAAAGATACTCTCCGAGTTGGCGAGGAAAATACTGAGTAAGGGATTCCCTCCGGAGAACGTCACATGTATGATCGGCGAGATATACATACTGCCGGGAGAGGAACCGGGTACCATGCTTCATCAAGCTAAAGAATTCTCCACCCTTCTTAACTCATGCGGAAGATACGAGAAGGGGATGATCGGTTTGAAAGTGTGTTTGGACGATAGGGACGAGTACCTAAAAAAGGCTGAAAAACTTCTGAAAGGCCATCAAAAGATATTGGTTGACTGCTTAAACTATGTGGAGTCTATCGGAGTGGAGGAAAGGGACTTCATCCAATTCTTTCACGGCGAGGACAGGATTCCTGATACAGTGGTCGGCACCGTCGCCGGCATGGTATTGAGTTCCGGAGATGTAGACAAGAAACTACCTATACTCGCCTTCGCCGATTCCGAAGAGCGGGGGGGTGTGAAGGTTTCTTCTAGAGGAACAAAACGACTAGTGGACAACGGTCTAGATCTCTCTTCGGCAATGTCTGAGTGCGCAGAAAAGGTGGGTGGCGAAGGTGGAGGACATGATATCGCCGCAGGAGCACTGATCCCGGAAGGTAAAGAAGAGGAATTCATAGACATAGTCGAGCAAAAGATAGGTTCTCAGTTGAAATGATCGGTATCTAGTTTTCTATCATACTTCTATCTCAGCAACCGCCGCGATACTCTCTTCTTCGGGATCATATTCGCTCTCCCTTTTCATACCCAATATCAGTCCTGGAAAATCAGCTTTTACCAGCTCACCGTCGATCTGACCCAAGACCTCATCTTCTTCTATTTCTTCCCCAGGCTCCTTTTTTGGCTCAAAATAACCTTTCATCTTAGGTCTGACCCTTTCATAGTGATGATAGTATTGTACTTCTTTTTCAGTCGATGGATGTGATCTTTCAAACAAAAAATCCAATATATTCTCTTTCACAGTTTCTAATTCTTCTCTGAACCATTCCGCTCCCCCAGCCTCTATAATCATCGAAGGTATCTTCAGTTTAGATGTTTCTATAAAAAACTGGCCGCCGGTACCTCCGGTTTGAACCGCGGTTTTAAGACCGATAGATTCGCAAAGCTCTCTATTGTAACTCTCGTTCAGATCGGTCAGCATGTATGGAATACACCTGCTGTTATCACCGTAAGTATGCAGATCGATGACTACATCAAATTGTTTGGCTTTCTCGAAGAGCCGATGAGCTATGCGGGCGGAACATGTACCGTCTTCACTTCCAGGAAATATCCTGTTCAAGTCTTTACTATCGAGTGGATTCTCTCTCGTTCTGTTTTCGACCGCTTCAAGGTTTACCTCCGGTATCACTTCCACGTTTTCGATACCGCGACTCTCCACCCAGCCTCTTATCTCTCTAGCGATCAAAACCGAACCGATCTCGTTGCCGTGGACCCCGGCTGTTATCAGTATGTTTTTCATGCTTTATGTGAGTATAAACCACCTATATTATGCTTATCCGATCTACAAAAAGAAAGGTTTTTTATCGAAGATTCGCTTGTAAAGAAGAGATGACTTCGGTTTTAGGAGTCTACGACGGCCATGATTCAGGGGCTGCGCTTATCCACGAAGAAGATATCTATGCTTTGAACGAGGAACGTTTGAGCAGAGAGAGGTATCACCGCGGTTTTCCCGAGCGCTCTATAAAAAGGGTACTGGAGATGTCACAGGTACGGGAAAAAGAAATAGACGAGGTGGCCGTCAGCGGG
>PWHU01000179.1 GCA_003555395.1 Thermoplasmata archaeon | reverse complement strand
TTCCATCTATCACGACGTCGGTTATAGAAGAACTGTCCATGGAATAGATAAGGTTAGAGATAATGTCGTGTGTGGGTACGCCTTTCACACCTTTATCTATAAGGATCAGGTCCGCAGGTTTTCCCTCTTCGATGACTCCGGAACCGCATCTCAACGCTTCGGCCCCTTTCTTGGTCGTCATTTCATAACATTCCTTCGCATCCAAAAGCGTTGCATCCCCGGGCATCTTCTGTTGAAGTGCAGCGATCTTCGCCTCTTCCAGCATGTCTAGATTGTTGTTCGAAACACAGCCGTCCGTTCCAAGAGTGACCTTCACCCCTTTCTTTTTCATCGTTCCGTAGTCCATCGGTTTACCCACCGCTAGTTTCATGTTGGAAGCGGGATTATGACTTATGGTAGTGCCGTTTTCAGCGAACAGATCCATATCTTTCTTCTCCAACCAGACGCCGTGGGCAGCTATCAACCTATCGTTCAACAGACCGACCTTTTCAAGATACTCCGCAAATCCTTCTTCGTGACTTTCACCGAAATCCTTCTTCTCCTTCTCGGTTTCCCCTACATGGATATTGACCAGAAGATCATTTTTCTCCGCGTAATCCGCACACCACTCTAAACCTTCCTTTGAGACCGTATACGGAGCGTGGGGACCCAAAGCTGCTTCTACTAGCTCCGAATCTTCAGCGTATTCAACGAAATTCTTTGTAGCTTCTATCTCTTCTTCCAACTTGTCGGGATCGTTCTGGTCTATCAAGCCGTAGCTCATGACGGCCTTCATACCCATATCTTCCACCGCATCTACGGCGGATTCCATGAAAAAGTACATATCGTTGAAAGCTACGGTACCGGTTTTTATCATCTCCAAACACGCCAACTTAGTTCCCCAGTAAACGTCTTCGGCGTTCAAGTTCTCTTCCAAAGGCCATACTATCTCAGGCCAGGCGTCCCAAAAGGCCCTGTCGTCGGCTACGCCCCTCAAGAGTGACATGGCCGCATGTGTGTGAGTGTTGAAGAATCCAGGAGAAAGGTATTTTTGGGAACAGTCTATGACCTTTTCGGCCTCTTCTTCCTCACTTATACGCATTATCTTTCCGTCTTCGATCAAAACGTCCCATCTGCCCTCTCTACCTATGATCTTCACGTTCTTCAGGGCTAAACTCATCCGATCACCTCCTCTCTAGAAAACTCGATAGTATCTTTTTGATGTTCTCCCAGTTGTTTTGAGCAGTATCTACTATCTCGCGGTATTCCACTTCTTCGTCTTTCACCCCGTTGGCGTAGTTATCTATACTGACTATACTAGCGTATTCTAAAGAGGCTTCCTTACTCAGAGTGGCTTCGGAAGCCATGGTCATACCGACGAGATCGCCGAACTGAGCCAAAATTTCCACTTCCGCCTTGGTTTCCAACCGCGGACCTTTCGTCTGGACATAAACGCCGTCTTCGTCGATGTCTCCAAAACCAGATCCCTCCGCGGCTTCGATAAGCTCTTCTCTCAGATCTGAAGACAATCCAGGGGTAACGTGTTTGATCTTCTCGTCGTGAAAAGTTACAGGGTTCCAAAAGTTGACGTAATCTTCCGGTAGGCTTATACTGGGAACTTCGAACTCGGCTTTCAGAGCACCGGCGGAGCATATACCTATCAGCTCGTCGACTTCTTTCTGTAAAGCGTAGATGTTTGCTCTATGATTTATCCGGTGAGGCGGTATGTCATGACCGGGTCCGTGTCTTTTCAGAAGAACGATCTTTTTTCCCTTCAAAGTTCCACGATAGAGCGGTGAAGACGGAGTTCCCCAGGGGGTGTGCTTCTTCTCCTTCTCGTCCACTTCGAATTCTTCCCATTCAGCGAACCCAGTACCACCTATGATTCCTATACCCTGCATTTGATCACACCTGAGTAAAGAATCAAAGAATTTTAAATTTATGCTAAGAGAAGTGTGATTCTTACTTTTCTAAAGAGATCACCCTTTGACATGGAATTCATGGGTCCATTTATTATCTCTACGCAATTTTCCTTCACAGTATGTGCAACAATTCAGATCCTCTTCTACAAGCTGTCAGTTCATTGTTTTTCAAGCCATTCTACCTGTTCAGAAATATAATCTCTGAGCCTTTTGATAGAATCGACCGGAACGGATGATTCTCCAAAATCGCTTTTGTAGCCGTGCTTAAGATCGTCTTGACTTAGTATTTGTACAGCCTTTTCGAGCTGCCTTTTTACAGTTTTTTCTTCCCCCCTGTGTAGATGCTCCGTCACGTCTTCGAGATCGGAGTCTTTAACCAACGCTGTGACATCTCTTATGTCGGTCTCACGACCGCTGTGGAGTTTTACTGCTATAAGGACCTCGGGGTCTAGAACTCTGGCAAGTGTTCTGTTGACACCCGCTTTGACTTCTCTTTTTGAGCTGTGCTCGTACAGGTACTCAAATGACCACTCGGCATCGGTCTGTCTGCACCCTAGACCGTTGACCAAAAGGTCGATTCCAACGGGAAATTCCGAGCTGAGAGACTTTTTGTATTCTTCGACTTCACGATCATAGAACCAATCTTTTTTGTGCTTACGCCGCAGCTCGAACTGGTTGTTCTCCAAAAATTCGCTGATCTTTTCTTTTACCTCAATACTGATCACTATGTCGAGATCCGTCGAAAACCGTGGATTGAATGCGGATATCGCATAGCCTCCTACAAGGACATATCGGATATCGCTTTTTTCTAATTTCTCTAACAGTTCGATGAGAGCACCTCCTCTTTCTCTGAATGCCATATCACGCTACACCTCTCTTTTGATCCATGTTCAGGTTCACTTCGGGGTACATATCACCGATCATCTCTAGGCCAGGTAAAAAATGTACTCGGTTCTCCAGCATGTACTCTACGGTTTCTTCTAATGATATCACGGGATAACCCTCTATCCACTCGATGTTAGTTAGATCCCCTTTCTCGATCACCACCTGGATCGAGCCATCGATATATTCTACAGGTCGTCGTTCTTCATTGGAAGGTATACCAAAGTCCTTGAAAAAGTTGTTCCAGTATCTAACGCTCTCATCGACACGGATGAAGATGGCATAATCATCATAGGACCGAGAAACCTGATATCCTCCACGAGTCCAAATATAGGAGGCATCTATGCGAGTGAACGCAAAGGGATAATCAGAAAAGTGAGGAAGTACATAGGCATCCTCTATAGAGATAGAAGAAAAACGGGTGAATGCAGCAGATAGCTCATAAATGGTTTTCTTCAGATTTGGCGCAAGTACATGGACACCTTTATCGATCTCAACGATGTTTTTTTCCTCCATCCTTTTGACTTTTTGCCGTACCGTTTCATAAGGTTCATCGATCTTTTTGGCTACACGTAGGATAGAATCACCTGGACCTGCACTCAATATGATCTTAGCCATCACATCATCGAAACGATCGAACATATGTTACCAATAAAACAGTAACCTTTATAGTATTTTCGGCTTTATAGGTCTTGATAATTACCTAAATATTGGTAATAAATTTAAATTTTGATCGAGAGTCCTTCTTTTTTTGGCGCATTCTAAAAATATAGTGATCTCGAGGATTCCTCTTTTGACATAGATCGAGATTCTAACAAAAGTTAAGCCCGCATTCCTCCGTCTCCAAGAGACACATCCCGAGTGAAAGGAGGAATTACATTCCTCCGTCTTTCTGAGGAAGCAAAGATTCTTCATCATAAGAGGAATTTCAATTCCTCATAGTTCAAGTGGAGGAGGATGTCAACAAGGTGGTACCGGTAATCTCGCTTATGATCTGGACGGGGTTCCTGTTCTTGGCGTACTTCTTCATTTAACTCTTTCGCCAAGAAGATCGAAGAATGTGTTGTTTCTCAGGGTTTCGAAACCCTAATCTTTTTAGCGGACAAACAGTATCTTCCATATGGTGATAGATATGTTAGCGGAATTCTCGATCGTGCCCCTGGACAAGGGAGTTAGCTTGAGCGATTACGTGTCAAAAGTTCTAGATCTGGTGGACCAGAGCGGTCTCGAGTATAAACTCACGCCCATGGGGACCATAGTCGAAGGAGACTGGGACGAAGTCATGAACCTGATAAAGAAATGCCATCACACCATGAGAGAGCATTCAGACCGCGTGGAGACTAAGATAATAATAGACGATAGGAAGGGAGCTAAAAATCGCATAACCGGAAAGATAGAATCAGTTGAAAAAAAGCTGGGCAAAAAACTGAAGAAGTGAACGTTTTCAAAAATCGGCCAAAGAGGTCTGGTTCTCTTCCTCCTCTTTTTCTTTATCATATCTGTCCCGCGGACCTTCTCCGCTGAATTCTTTATCGCTCAGCGTTTCAGCTATAGTGCTACCTATCCCTGAAAGTTCAGCTAATTCCTCCGGCGGTGCCTCACGGACTTCACTCTTCTTTTTATAGCCGGCGTCGTAAAGGCTTCTAGCCCTCACTCTACCTACCTGGTCCAATTCGGTAAGGGTCAACAGTTCTTCTCTGACGCCGTGTTTTACTCGTTCCGTCAACTCGCTCAATTTATCAGATTTCTGAGGATTGTACAGCTTTGATATCTCCGCGGCGGAATGTAACAGCCACTCCGCCGTTTCTACCTTGTTGTAGATATCGCCTGGACCCACACCGTATTTTGAGGCGATCTCTTCTTCATCCACCTCGTTTATCCAGTCCTTCAACAGTAAAGCGGTCTTCAAAGCTCTCAAGTACTCTTCGAGTTCTCCCCTTTCGTGGGGCAGGTCCTCGAAAAGATCGGCGCGAAGGGAATCCACCTTTCTTTCATACTTCTGCAGTTCGCTCCTGCCCGCGAAAAGCGTGTACATGTTAGGTGTCAGACAGATCGTGTGCAGATAAGACAGGTTGAGTCCCATCTTTCCACTTTCAACGGCCTCTCTGATCTTGACCGCGGAAACGGGATCGATGTAAAGTTCTGATACTCTTTTTCCGAAGGTCGTGGGCTTCAATATCTCTTTTTCTTCTACCTCTATCAATCCTTCTTCTTCAAGAAAATCTAGTGCTTTTCGAACTCTATCTTTTATCGCCCATATCTCGCTCTGCCGGGCGTAGAAAGTCTCTTCCATGAACTCGTATATCTCTTCTTCCAAAGAGGTGTGTCCCGTGGCTATTAAAGAAAGAAGATGCGTTCTCAGGGCCGTTTCCGTCACCATCCTTGAAACTATAGCCTCGCTTTCACCCATTAGATACTCGTCGAAGATATTATCCGCGGCTCTCTGGTTTTTAGCCACCACTACGGCCTCGCCGACGTCGTCGAATCCCGGCCTTCCCGCTCTCCCCAACATCTGCTGTACCTCCATGATCGGTATGGGCGCATTGTAACCGAGCAGAGCGTCGTACCTCCTCCAGTCTCTCACCACGACTTTACGTGCGGGCATGTTGATACCGGCGGCTAGAGTCGGAGTAGCTGCTATCAGCTTGATCGAACGATCTCTGAATGCACGCTCCACCTTCTTCCTCTGAAAATTGCTCAAACCGGCGTTGTGGAAAGCGGTTCCTTTCCTGATCATCTTGGCTAGATTCTTTCCCACTGAAGTGTTGCTTTCCCCTTCGATCTCGTCCGCTATACTTTCCAGTTCCTCTTTTTCTTCC
The DNA here is from genome assembly GCA_003555395.1 of Thermoplasmata archaeon. GTDB lineage: Archaea > Thermoplasmatota > Thermoplasmata > Halarchaeoplasmatales > Halarchaeoplasmataceae > Natronoplasma. The sequence goes on along the minus strand of PWHU01000179.1, from coordinate 6,912 downwards.
TCCGTTAAAGTTATTCCAACTTTTGAAGAGAGCCTCCTACCAACGGCTTCGGTTGACTTTCGGCTGTTAACGAAGACTAGGCATTGATCTCCCTCCTCGATAGTGGGAAGACAGAGCGTTTTTACAGCGTTTCCTCTCGATTCTAAAACTTTTTCTTCCATATCTTCGTACTTTAGGGAACAACTGTTCTTCTCGAAGATGGCCTTTTTCAGCTCCACCGGTCTCCAATCGCTCTCGTGATGTTCCGCGTACAGCCAGTCCGCTATAACGTCTGAGTTCTGGATCGTCGCGGATAGAGCTATGATCTGCGCCGTAGGGTTCACCTGCTTCAATTTCGAAAGAGTGACTTCCAGAGTAGCGCCTCTTTCCCTGTCGTTCACCAGGTGGACTTCGTCGGCTATCACGCAGTTCAACTCGGAGAGCCAGTCCACGTTGTGACGTAATAGCGAATCCGCCTTTTCAGAAGTCGCCACGATAACGTCGTAGTTCTTCAAAGAAGGGTCCGGTGCGTCATAATCGCCCATGGATATACCGACGTTCAGACCTATCTCTTCGAATCTTTTGAGATCGTCGGACTTTTCAGACGCTAGTGCCCTAAGCGGTACTATGTATAGGGCTTTTCCACCTTCCTCTAAAACTTTTTTTATTATCGCCAGATAAGCCAGAAGAGATTTTCCACTGGCTGTTGGATAAGCGAAAACACAGTTCTTACCCGATAGGACGTCGTCTACACCCTTCTGCTGAGGCGGATAGAGCTCTTCTATGCCACGCGAGCGAAACACGGCTTTTGCTTCCGAAGGTATTTCAAGTTCGTCTATATTCATGTCTATTTTCTTTTCCTTTATCCTCTTTCAGACAGGTAGATATGTTTAAAGATTTTAAATATAACCTCTTATTATATCTTTCCACCATGCCTCTGTTGACTTCATACCAAGCAGCACTAGGCGGTGTAGCCGTCATACTGATCTTCGGCATAGTGGTGGAGAAGCATTACGTCAGTCGTTCCACCGTATTTTACAACATACTCTCTTTCATACTGCTTTTAGCTTCCATCGAGATACCACCTACACTACTAATAGCTCTCGTCGTCTATCTTCTGATGGGCATGTTGGTAATGAAGTTTCACGTAAGGCTTCTTTTTCCCGCTTTCGGGGCTAGAGCCTACGGCTCTTTAGCGTTGGTACTACTTTTAGAAGGTAGAACATTGATACCCGGACTGGAGGGCAGGGGTTTTTACGAAACCATATTACTTTTAGGCATCCTCTGGGTCATCGTTACTGCGATTGTCCATTATATAGGGTATCTATACAAAAAACACGGCTGGTGAATCGGTCAGACAGAAAGAATAAATAAATCGCTTAAAATCAGTGTCAAGATGGTCAGAGCTGTCGGCATAGATCCCGGGACAAAATCCTTCGACGTGTGCGGTATAGAAGATGGCGAGGTCTTTTTTGAAAGGGTCTTGAACACACAAAAAATAGCGGAAGATCCCGATGCGATGTTAAACACCATAGAGGAAGCGATGCCGGTGGATCTGATCGCTGGGCCGTCGGGTTACGGTGTGGAGATGACTTATCTAAAAGATCTAGACCCCGAAATACTAGAGGATTGGTATCTCACATATATACTGCTGCTCAAAAGAAGGGATCTGGAATCGTCTATAAACAAAAAAGACCCGGGTATAATGGTTTACTCCGCCATGGTCCAGATGACTTTAGAGATGAAACGTAGGGGTTGGCCCGTATGTTACATACCGGGAGTGATCAACTTGCCTACGGTTCCGGAGTGGAGAAAGATAAACAAATTGGATCTAGGAACGGTGGACAAGCTCTGCAGCTGTCTTCTCGGTATTCACGACCAATCCTTGAAAAAGAACATACCCTATTCCGAGACATCTTTTGTCCTCCTTGAGATGGGCTATGGATACAATTCTATCTTAGCGGTAGAGGACGGGAAGATGATCGATGCTTTAGGCGGGACTACCAACGGCGTCGGATTCTTGACCGCCGGTATGATGGACCTTGAACTCGTTCAACTCGTCGGAGACTGGAACAAATCGGATATATTTGGAGGCGGCGCCGCGGCCATCTCCGAAAAAGCATCTCCAGAAAGTTTCGTAGATAATAGGGAGAAAGAGGAAAAAAGCGCCCTGGCCTGGAAAAAGATGATGGAAGACGTGGAAAAAGGCGTGAGGTCCATGCTGACTTCCGTTCCCGAGCCGAACGAGATCCTTCTCTCCGGTAGATTGACGCGTATGGAAGAAGTTAGAAAGGAATTGGACCGTAGACTGAAGAATATCGCCTCCGTAAGACAGTTAGGCAGTTTGAAAGGAGTAGAAGAGGTGAAAGAGGCGGCTCAGGGTTATGCCATGGCCGCAGAAGGCTTATCGGGAGGAGAATTTTCTAGATTGATAGACTGTTCTAAGATCAAAGAAGCCGAGGGAACCGCTCTAGACCATCTGTACCATCCGAAAGGAAGATCGGTAAGTGAAGAACTGAAAAAGAAGGTCCCGTTCAGGCCCTGAATCTTGAACGCCCATAGGAGTGTCGTGATCCGTCGACTTCCAACCCTTCTTCTATCAGAGAAAGAAGGTGATCCCGCTTTTCCGGCAGATCGTAACCTTCGTAGTCTCTCTTGAACAGAAGACCTCCATCTTTGTTTCTCCAACTGTTCCAACCGTGATCGAAGCATAGTTTTGAAGTGACTTCGAGATTTTCAACCAGTATCTTCACTTCTTTCAATCTTTGCAGAGCTGAATTAAGTTGAAATTCACCTTTTTCCATTCTTCGATGCAGACCAGTATCAGCATACAGCGAAAGGGGACGCATCCTTATGTGATCCGGATCGATCTCGTTAAGAACCTTAGCGGTGTTCAAAGCGTGTTGTTTGGACAACTTCTTTCCTCCCAGCCCCGGCATCACGTATTCAGATAATTCAAAACCTGCTTCAACGGCTTTCTTTCCTCCTTCGATGTGCTCTTCCGACGTGACTCCTTTACTGACCAGTTCCAGAACATCGTCGTCTCCGCTCTCTAGACCGACGTGGAGCCTGCTCAGGCCAGCGTCTCTGATCCTCCCCAGTTCTTTCAAATCTTTATCCATGATGGTATCCGACCGCGCGTAGGATGTGACCCTTTCCAAGGAAGGAAAAGTTTCTACGAGATGATCGAGTATTTCGACCAGCTGTTCACTCGGCATTATCAGGGAGTTGGAATCCTGAAGAAATGCGGTCCTCTCACCGCTTTTCACCCATCCTGATACGATGGAAAGGCACCTGAAAGGTACTTTATCGAGTTCGTCGGAATTATCCACCAACATATCTCTGATCCCTTTTACCGCATGGATGTCTTCTTTGACTTCTTTCACGTCCCTGATCTGGAACTTTTTATGGCTGTAATAGGGGCAAAAAGCGCACCTATTCCAGGAACAGTTTCTAGTCGGTCTGATCAATAAAGAGCGCTCACCGCCTTCGTTAGGTGGTCTGATAGGTCCCAATTCGAAGGAGTATTCTGCTGAAGCTTTGTCGATATGTTCCATCGTTTGACCATGTTCGCACTCACAAATAAAGTCGTCGGAGAACTGAGTGATCGTCATCTTTCGATTTTGAACTAACTTATCTTAAATAACTTTCCGTTTTACCGAAACTACTATGGATTACAGATACAACAGGACAAATTCGATCTCGATATCTACTTGAAGGTGGTTAAAGATTTTGATGCCGAAGGATTTGAACTTCTCCTAGCTGAAGCCCGTAGGGTCATCGCTCCTTTCCTGCTGAATCGGATTTCAACGAAGAGTAACATTTTTAACAATCTAGTCGATTTTAGACCATGTATTTGATAAAGAGCGTTATCTGCATAGGCGTGTTCACCATGTTGATCTTACCGGTAACGATGGTCGGTGCCTCATCTCAGGGCAATCCTACAGCCACCATAAGGACGAACAGAGGGACCATCGAGTTGGAGTTGTACAGGGACGACGCACCTGATACCGTAGATAACTTCATACGATACGCAGAGGACGGTTTTTACGAAGGATTGATATTTCATAGAGTTATCGAAGGTTTCATGATACAGGGCGGCGGTTTTTATCCGAATATGGAGGAAAAAGATCCTACCTACGATCCCATACAGAACGAAGCTGAAGAGAGCGGCAACCGAAATGAAAGAGGGACCATAGCGATGGCAAGGACTACCGAACCTCATTCGGCTACGAGCCAGTTCTTCATAAATCATCAAGACAACGAAAACCTGGATTGGGACAGAGCCAATGACGGCTGGGGTTACTGCGTTTTCGGTGAAGTCACGAGCGGTATGTCCGTTGTGGACGAGATCGCCTCTGTAGAGACCACCAGCGTCGCGGGACACGACGACGTACCCGTTGAAGACGTTGTCATCGAGGAAGTTACTATAACGGAAGCCGAACCGACACCTGAAAATGGCGACGACATCGATGATGAGAACGGCACTGCTTTTTATAAAAATCCGATATTGTTGATAACCGCTGGATCATTGATAGCTGCTGGAGCTATAATATTCGCCCTAAGTCGTATAGAAAGTAAAAAAGACGAGTGAGATCAGTATCTTTCTCCTTTCCAGTGATAGTTAGGTGTGTCCTCGGTTATCTCCACGTTGTGAGGATGGCTTTCATGTTTGCCTCCCTCGCTTATCTCGTAGATCTCAGCGTCCCGCATCTCTTCTATAGTTTCAGCGCCGAGATGTCCCATGCTGGATTTTATTCCTCCGACTATCTGATGCAGAACTTCCGATACGGTACCCTTGTAGGGCACTAATCCTTCAACACCCTCCGGTACATATTCTTCACGACTTTCGAAATCCTGACCGTATCTGTTCTTTTCACGCTTCTCTAACGCGGATATCGATGCCATACCACGGTATTCCTTGTATTTCCTCCCACCTCGGAAGACGACCCTTCCCGGTGCTTCTTCGGTACCTGCCAGCATGTTACCGAGCATTATAGCGTCGGCCCCGCATGCCAACGCCTTGGCTGCGTCGCCGCTGTATCTTATACCTCCGTCGGCGATAACGCTCACGTTTTTATCTTTAGCTGCTTCACATACGTTCATTATAGCGGTTATCTGAGGTACGCCTATGCCCGAAACTATCCTCGTGGTACAGATCGAGCCCGGTCCTATGCCCACTCTAAGTGAATCCGCGCCGGCTTCTATCAAAGATCTAGCGCCTTCCCGTGTCGCTATATTGCCCGCCATCAGGTCCACGTCGAAACTTCCTTTTATCTCTTCCGTTGCATCTATCACATCTTTGGAGTTACCGTGGGCGGTATCCACCACTATCATATCGACTCCCGCTTCTACTAAACTTTCTATCCTATCGAATTCGTCCGGTCCTACGGCGGCGGCCACCATCAGCTGACCGTTCTCATCCAACGTAGCTTCCGGATGCTGTTTCTTTTTCTCTATATCCCTGACGGTGATCAATCCCTGGAGCCTGTTTTCCTCATCCACAAGAGGGAGCTTTTCTATCTTGTTCTCGTTGAGTATGGATTTAGCTTCTACTATGTCCGTATCCGGCTCTGCAGTTATGAGGTCAGAAGTCATCACTTCTCTGACCGTTTTACCCAGTTCGGTTTCAAAGCGCAGGTCTCTCTTCGTAACTATACCTATCAGGTTTCCCTTCTCCAATACTGGCAGGCCCGAGATGTCCTTTTCGTCCATTATCTTCTTGGCTTTTCGGGCTTTGATATCAGGGGTTACCGTGTAAGGCTCTCGGATTATCCAGTTTTCAGAACGTTTTACTTTTTTGACCATCTCTATCTGTCTTTTCACACCCAAGTTACGGTGGATGACGCCGAGTGCGCCTTCTCTCGCCATCGCGATACCCATCTCGCTACCCGTAACTTTATCCATGGGAGAGCTCAAAATAGGAACTTCCAACTCTATGTTATCTGTTATCTTATTCGAAGTATCTATATCATCCCTTTTAAGGTCGGTATTGCTAGGGACCATCATCACGTCGTCGAAACTGAGCGCTTTTTCGAAATCCATAAATATCTACTGTTAGAGTGCTTATCAGCTTAATAAGTATTTTTCCCTGAAAGAGCTCAATTTTCTAGACTCAAGTGTGTCATGACCAAACCATATGATCTACGGGCTGTTCCCCCTCTCCTATATCTAGGCCGTTCTTTATAGCGTCGTCGATGAACATTTTACTGATCTTCACCGCTTCTAAGACGGACTTATCCCACGCAAGATTGGCAGATATGGCTGACGAGTAGGTGCACCCTGTACCGTGTTTATGAGACGTGAACTTCTCGCCGTATATCTCTTCAAATTTTTTACCGTCGTAAAATATATCGACCACTTTCCCACCAGCATCGCCGGCTTTTACGACGACGTTTTCGGCTCCCATCTCGTGAAGGTTCCGGGCACTTCTCTTCATATCCTCGATGGAATTTATCTCCATGCTTGTAAGTTCTTCCGCCTCTCTTATGTTTGGAGTGAGTAATAAAGAGCGGGGTACCATCTTCTCGATATACGACTGTACCGCTTCATCCCTGATCAATCGATCTCCGGATTTGGTCATCATCACGGGATCAACCACCACTGAAAGGCCGTACTCGTCTATCTTTTGTGCCACGGTTTCGATTATATCCGAATTGGAAAGCATGCCCGTCTTTACTGCGTTCACTGAGATATCTTCCAATACCGCGTCGATCTGTTCTCCGACTATCCCTGGCGGTATGTTGTGGACGGCTTTTACTTTTTTAGTATTCTGTGCGGTCACCGAAGTGATCACCACCGTTCCATAAACTCCGAAGGCGCTGAATGTCTTGAGGTCGGCCTCTATCCCCGCGCCTCCACTGGAATCGGAACCCGCTATGGTCAAAGCTACAGGGATCTTCTTCATCTATCTTCCTCAGTTCTTCTTGTGAA
>PWHU01000141.1 GCA_003555395.1 Thermoplasmata archaeon | reverse complement strand
CGAATTCCTCTTTTATCTTATCCAGTAACTGAGTAAGTTGTTCTTTTCCATATATGTCCTCGTACACGTTCAAAAATCCCAACACCATATTTTCAGAGCTTTTTCCTATATCCTTTATCCTTTTTTCCCTTTCCTTTAGTTCCTGCTCGCCTGTCTCGGTCAACTGATAGTACTTTCTATCCTCGGGTTCACGATCGGCTCTTTCGATGATCCCTTTTTTTTCCATCCTGTTCAAAGCCCCGTATATGGTACCGTAGCTCGGATCCCAATGACCGTTGGACTTATCTTTCATCGTATCGATGAGTTCATAGCCGTAAGTGGAATCTTTCTCTTCCATTGCCTTCAAGATCAGATAACCGATCATCTCGCTGGGTATCCTTTTCTGCATCTTTAGCACTTGTCATACCAATCAGCGAGATATATTTGATGTTTGTGCAGTAACATTTAAATATATCGCTACGTAGTATTACTTAATATAATATTACGCAACGTAAGGCAGATAAGATGGATGTTACAACTATAGGATTGATCGTACTGGCTGTGGCTCTTCTGATATGGTCTACATTGAAAAGTAAGAGTAAAACGAAGAAGAGTTTGAAAGTCGCCGGGAATATGTTCAAGGGTATAGCGGTAGAGATCATCTCGATATTGGCCCTGATCGGTCTTTTTCTGACTCTAGTCCCTCCAGAGACGATACAGATGCTCCTAGGAGATACCTCAGTAGGTGTCGCCACGCTGATCTCGGCCTCTTTCGGAACAGTAACTTTGATACCTGCCTTCGTGGCTTTCCCACTTGCGGCTTCTCTTGTCGACGCAGGAGCGCATCTGGTTTCCATGGCGGCGTTCATAACCACTTTGACCATGGTCGGTTTTATAACCGCCCCTATAGAGATCGAATATTTCGGGAAAAAGTTCACGCTCGTGAGAAATGTTCTGAGCTTTGCTGCCGCGATACTGATATCGTTAGGGATGGGTTTGATATTATGAATGTAGAGAAAGTGAGGGGTTTTATGAAAGAAAACAAGATAGCGACCTTTACCATCTTGGCCTATCTGGTTGTGTTGATTTATTCACCTTCACTCTTTCTCGGTGGTCTTAAGATGACTTCTATATACTTTATGGAGATGCTGGAAATATTGCCGGCTGTTTTCATCGTTATGGGCTTGGTAGAAGTATGGGTCTCTAGAGATACTATCATGGGTATATTTGGAAAGGGAGCCGGTTTGAAAGGTAGGTTCGCTTCCGTATTGGTAGGTTCGTTTTCAGCGGGTCCAATCTATGCCGCCTTTCCCGTTTGTTACACCCTATTGAAAAAAGGATCAACAGTATCTAACATCGTGATCATATTGAGTGCTTGGGCGGTCGTAAAGATCCCGATGCTGATAGTTGAGGCTCAATTCATGGGTCTCCCTTTCATGTTCACAAGATATATCTTTACCGTTCCCGCGATCATCCTCATCGGGATGATAACAGGCAAAGTGATCAGTAAAGAGTACATCGTCAAAAATTCGAGCAAGGAAGGACTGTTGGTCGAAAAGATCGACCAGGAACTCCCGGGGCATAACTGTGGTGCCTGCGGCTATCAATCCTGCTGGGAGACTGCAAAAAAGATCATCGATGGAGAAGAAGACCCAAGTGTATGTGTGCCTCTCGATAGTGAAAATAAAGACAAGATCGAAGAGCTCGTAAGAGAGAAACATAGGTAGACATCGGATCGAACTTCAACTTTTCCTTCGTCAAAATCTCTAAAGACGTTCAAAAAAGGTTTATAACTCTCCGTCGAATCAACTTTGTACCTAGGAGGTAACGTCACTTTGAGCGATCCGACCCCCATGATGAAGCAGTATTATGACATCAAGAATCGACATCCCGATTCTATAGTCTTTTTCAGGATGGGTGATTTTTACGAGATGTTCGACGAGGACGCAAAGACCGCTTCAGAGGAATTAGACATAACCCTGACCTCTAGAGATAAAGACGGCGACGATCCCACTCCCATGGCAGGAGTACCTTACCACTCTGTGGATAGTTACCTGCAGAGGTTGATTGATAAAGGTTATACGGTCGCTATCGCGGAGCAGACACAGGATCCAAGCGAAGCTTCTGGTATCGTGGACAGAGAAGTGGTTAGGGTGGTCACCCCGGGAACCGTCATCGACGAAGGTATGATAAAAGGCTCGGGCAACAATTTTCTCATGTGCATATACGGAAAAAAGAAGTTCGGCGTCGCCACCGTAGACGTCTCTACAGGGGATTTCTTCGTGACCCAGGTTGAAGATAAAAGCGACATGTTCTCCGAAGTCCTAAGATATGAACCGACAGAATGCATACTTCCTAAATCGAGTTACGAGGATGAAGATTTTCTTTCGGAACTCGAGCAGGAACACGAGATGATGATACATACTCATCGTGAGGATGCGTTCTATACCGCGAGAGACGAGGTCTTAGAACATTTTGGCACCGATTCTTTATCACCTCTAGGTCTCGAAGGTAGAGAGAAAGCGGTCAAAGCGGCAGGAGCCGCACTAAATTATCTGAAAGAGACTCAGAAAAGAGCGATGGATAACATACGTCGGCTGCGCTTCTATTCTCCCGACGAGTACATGACTTTGGACGCTACCACTTTAAAGAACCTTGAGATATTTAGGAACTTGAGAGAGAGGAGCAAGGAAGGCACGCTGCTGAAAGTATTGGATGAAACCGTGACGGCTATGGGCTCAAGAAAACTTAGAAGCTGGCTGCAGCAGCCGCTTTTAGAAGTCGAGAGGATAGAGAAAAGGTTGGACGCCGTGGAGATGTTGAACGAAAGCATCTTCCTTCGTGACGATCTGAGAGACGAGCTCGACGGTCTGTACGATATAGAGAGATTGATAAGCAGAGTGGTGTACGGCAATGCCCACGCTAGAGATCTTCTTGCGATAAAGAATACCCTTTCAAAGATAGAGCCCGTCAAGGAGACGTTGAGAGAAAAAACATCAGAAAGTGAAGAAGTAGAGAAGGATAAGCTCGAGGAGATCGAGCGGAAGATAGATACCCTTGCGGATATAAGAGAGAAGATAGATTCCGCCGTAGTGGAGGATCCTCCCGCCACGATAAAAGAGGGCGGCATGATCAAAGAAGGTTACGACGAAGAATTGGACGAACTGAAAAGGAAGGCCAAAGAGGGCAAGGGGTGGATAAATTCACTTGAAGAAGATGAAAGAGAAAAGACGGGTATCGATAAATTGAAGGTAGGTTACAATAAAGTTCACGGCTATTACTTAGAAGTCCCGAAATCGAAAGCCGACGGTGTACCAGAGCACTATTCTAGAAAACAGACCTTGAAGAATGCCGAAAGGTACTACACTGAGGAATTGAAAAAGAAGGAAGAGGAGATAATAAGTTCGGAAGAGAAGATGGAAGCCTACGAATACGAACTGTTCAAAAGACTGCGGGAAGAAGTGGGCGATGAAGCCGAAAGGTTTCAAAAGACGGCGGAAGCTATAGCTGATTTGGACGTATTGACCAATTTCGCTCATGTCGCCATAAGGAACAATTACAACAGGCCGGAAGTTTATCCGGGAGGCAAGATAGGTATAAACGCTGGGAGGCATCCCGTGGTGGAGAGAACTATAGAGGAAAATTTCGTACCTAACGATGCCCTTCTCGACGACGTGCATAATCAATTTTTGATCATCACTGGGCCCAACATGTCCGGCAAGTCCACCTATATGAGACAGGTGGCCTTGATAACGCTCATGGCACAGGTAGGCTGTTTTGTTCCCGCGGAAAAGGCCAAGATCGGCGTAGTCGATAGGATATTCACCCGTGTGGGTGCTCTAGACGATCTAACCAAAGGACGTTCTACATTCATGGTAGAGATGGTGGAACTAGCTAATATCCTTCACAATGCCTCCGAAAACAGCCTGATCCTATTGGACGAGATAGGCAGCGGCACAAGCACATTCGACGGCTTGAGCATCGCCTGGGCAGTCACTGAATACATATGTAGAGATATCAAAGCTAAAACTCTCTTCGCCACACACTATCACGAGATAACCGAGCTGGAAAAATCACTGCAGAACGTCAAGAACCTCCACGTAGCTGCGAAAGATACCGGGGAGGAGATAACTTTCCTAAGAAAGGTGAGAGAGGGAAGTACGGACGAAAGTTACGGGATCCACGTTGCATCTTTAGCGGGTTTACCGGGTCCCGTGGTGAAAAGATCCCATGAGATCCTGCGGCAGATAGAAGAGGATCATACGATCGAGATGAAGAACCAGGAGGGTCCAAGATTTACCCAGATGGTATTCGATGTGGAGGAAGAAGAAGAGAGCACGAAAACCGACTCTCATCCCGTTATAGAAAAGTTGAAAGAGATGGAAGTCGAGAGCATGACCCCTATAGACGCGATGAACGAGCTTTGGAAACTGAAGGACGAATTGGAGGATTGATATGAGTCGGATCCAGATACTTTCGGAGGACACGGTCAATCAGATAGCCGCCGGCGAGGTGATCGAGAGACCCGCTTCTGTGGTAAAAGAACTGATGGAAAATTCACTAGATGCTGATGCGGATGAGATCGAGGTCAAGGTAGAAGAAGGCGGCAAGAAGAAGATAGAGGTGAAAGATAACGGCAAGGGTATGACGAGAGAGGAGGTGAAATTAGCATTCAAGAAGCACGCCACCAGCAAGATAGAGGATATCGAAGATCTAGATGATCTGAGCAGCTTGGGTTTCAGGGGCGAAGCCCTACCGAGCATCGCAGCGGTTTCTAAAGTTACCGTGCTAACTAAGACTGAAGATCAGCTCGAAGGAACAAAACTCGTGATCAACGGCGGCGATATAGTCCAGGTCGAAGAGGTGGGATGCGCCGAGGGAACTACTATACGAGCAAGAGACCTTTTTTACAACACTCCGGCAAGAAAAAAATATCTGAAGAAGACCAATACGGAATTGGCTCACGTGAGCGAAGTGGTCACTCGAAACGCTATAGCGGAGCCCGAAGTACAATTTTCTCTGACCCACGAAGGGAGAGAACTCACCTTCGTTCCCAAATCCAGTTCAATGCTGGAGAATATCAAAGCCATCTACGGAAAGGAAGTCGCCAAAAAGATGGTTGAGGTGAAGAGCGAGGAGAAAGTTTTGTCGATAGAAGGTTACGTCAGCAAACCCGAAATCAATCGTTCTAACAGAAGACATCTTTTCACCTACGTCAACTCTAGGTACGTGAAGAACAACATACTGAAAAAAGGTATAACCAAAGGCTACGGCACGCTCTTGAAAAAAGGCAGGTATCCACTAGCTTTTCTTAACTTAAAGATAGATACTAGGAAGATAGATGTCAACGTTCATCCTACCAAAACTAAGATAAGATTTTTGGAGGGAAACGAAGTGAAAGAAAAGATCGCAGAAGCCGTTCATTCCGCTCTTTTGAAAGAAGATCTCGTTCCGTCGGTTGAGGAGAAAGAAGTAGAAAGAACAAAGAAGGCTGGGAGTAAAGTTGAAAAACAGGAGAAAAAAAGAAGCGACCTGGCTCAATCCCAACTCGATATGGAAGAGAAAGCTGAAGTCGGGGAGTCAAAACTATCTCATATGAGGGTCGTAGGCACCTTAAAGGATATGTACATAGTGGTGGAAACACCTTCAGGTATGGCAATTGTGGATCAACACGCAGCCCATGAAAGAATAAATTACGAAGATCTGAAGAAGAAGATAGATGATAAGATAGACAGCCAAAAGCTTGTCTCGCCGAAAACGGTGGAACTTCAGCCAAAAGAGGCGGCCATATTACGGGCCAACGAAAAACTGCTTTCAAATCTAGGATTCGAATTGGATCACTTTGGAAAGACAACTTTTAGGATAAGAGGCGTACCGGTGATATTCCACGAGATACAGGAGAAAGATATACTGCATTCTGTCTTGGATGAATTGATGGAGCGTAAAGGGACCAGTCTGGAGAAGAGGCGTGAAGAGATGATAAAGTATATGGCCTGCCATGACTCCGTTACCGCGGGAGACAAGCTTTCCATAACGAGGGCTAAAGAACTGTTGGAAGAGTTAGGGACTACTGAGAATCCTTATACGTGCCCTCACGGAAGACCGACCATAGTAAGCTTCACGGAGAACGAGATGAAGAAATGGTTCAAACGAACGTAGAGGATTTGAAGGAAAAATTTATAAGATAGATTCTTCTATGAGCAAATCCCAGAAAAGAATTTGTATATAGTAAAATTTTACTACTTTCACAGCGGGGTAGGATAGCCAGGAGATTCCGTCGGGCTCATAACCCGGAGATCAGTGGTTCAAATCCACTCCCCGCTATCTTTTTTCACCGTTTCTTTTAAATAATCGGGAGTCATGGCTTTGACCCGCAGATAAGATGAACCCGGAAACTAGAGAGGAGTATTTAGAAGCCCTTTACAAGATCTCTCTTAAAGAAAAAAAAGACAGGATAAAGACAGGCGAGATAGCTGAACATATGGGTATCTCGTCTCCTTCCGTTACTGAAGTGCTTCAGAAACTAGAAGAGGAAGATCTTATTGAATATCGTCCGTATCACGGGGTCGAATTGACCGAAAAAGGCAGAGAAGAAGGAAAAAGGATAGTCAGGATCCACAGAGTGTTAGAAGTCTTTTTAGATGAATTTTTTAATATACCGGAAGAAGACATCCACGCCAAAGCGTGTGAGCTTGAGCATATATTCGATATGGATATGGTGGACGATATATGTAAGAGATTGGGCGCACCTTCGGTCTGCCCCCACGGAAAAGAGATACCCAAGTGTGGTTCAGAAAGATGTCCAATAGAAACCGAGGATTGAAAAACTATATTAAGTCCTTTTCTAATCTAAAAGGCAGATATTGGATAGAGGAGTGAATAACATGACGGAGACTGAGATAGATAAGCTGAGAAAAAGATTGATTGAAACGGTAGATAAAGACAAAGAAGAGGGCCGATTGAAAGAAGATCTTGAAGATGAATTTCTCAAAGATGAGATGGTTTCTCTTCTAAAAAGCGGAGGCATCGAGCCGAACAAGAATTGGACAAAAGAAGAACTCGCCGAAGAGATGCTCTCGGAAAACTTCATAGAAAAGATAAAAGAAGAGTTCACACCCAACGAGGAGGAGAAAGAGGAGATCAAGATAAAAGGAAAAGAAAGCAAGATGCCCATTATAGATGAGATGTTTTCACCTTCAAAGATGTTCATGGATTTTAGAAAGGGAGAATACGAAAGCATAGAAAAATTTTGGGAAGACGTTCAGAAGAGCATAAAAAGCGGCTTTGCTGAATTCAAGATGCCGCCTCAGAAATACTGGGAAAATGTAGAGGAGCAATGGAAGAAAAAAGTAAGAAAGCTTCAAAAAAAGATCGACGCATTATCTGAAACTGAGATACCCCAAGAAGAACTCGAAGAATTGAACCAGATGTGGAAGGGATTCACAAAAGAGATTAACCTGCACGTGGGCGAGATACCTATCGAACTCCAGTTGAGGAAGAAAAAAGTCTTAGATATAATCAAGGAGCATTCGGAGGAAAGCAAGGAGATCATATCTGAGAAGGAAAGAGATATCAAGGAACTGTTTCCCCTTTGGTTCGATATGATCGAGATGATAAGGGAAGAACTGGAAGAGGCTAGAGATTACATGGAAGACAAAGAAGAAGAGATCTACGATGAATGGGAAGAGTTCAATGACGAATTCACGTTGAAAGTGGAAGCCATGGCGGTGGAACACGCTGAAAATATGGAAGACGTGAACGAGATCTGGTCTTCGCTTTCAGAGAATTTCGAAAAGAAACTAGCCGAAGGCTTTGCAGAGCATGATCATATCTATAAGGCTTTCTGGGAAGAGATGGGCCGTGAGAAACCTATTATGTTCAAGAAATTCGAGGAGTTCAGAAAAAAGATAGAGAAGGATTACTCCGGTATGGTCGAGAATGCCCTTGAATCCATAAAGAGCGGGTACGAGGAGATGATCTCACCGGTCGAAACAGAAGCAGTAAAAGAGAAGGAAGAGGAGATAGAAGAACTCAAAAAGAGGATAGAAAAGTTGGAGAAAAAGCTCGAAGAGGAATAAGAGCACGAAGAAAGGAAAGGGTCTTAACACCCTAAATCCCCTTATATTTACAACATTTTCAGCAAGCTCGTTTAATTCTTCAGCTGGATAATCGTATTCGTCGGGATTCAATCCGTGTAGTCTAACATATGCAACAGGATGATCTGATACCGGTTTTCTCCTTATCAGGTCCACGATATGGATCAGGTCGTGCTCATCACAGAGCTCCTTTACCTTTTTTGGATTTTCTTTCTAGTCGTCTTTTCGCTCCCATCTTACATCAAGACCAGTCTTTTCGATCTTTTCGAAGAATCGCTAGATGTTCTCTCCATTTCCACCGCTGCAGTCGAAGCTAGCCGGAGTTTAGATAGATAAGACTCCAGCATCAAGAGCTTCGGCTGTCTTTTTCGTCTATAGTTCTTTCCATCCTTCTGCCGTCCTCACCATAGGAAGTTTATAGAAATTAGTAGTAACCGTAGCCGCACGTACCTATCTTCACCTTAGAGGACTTGCCCTCTGCCATAGCGTTTTTAAAGATGATGTATCGATGATAAAATATTTTTGTTTTCCTTATCCCTTTGAACGAGCGGTAATTTTTTATCTCTTGAAAAGGATGCAGAAAACAATGGCGAGACAGTGCATCAAGTGCCAGAGAGAGATAAGCGATCTAGCCTCTATATGTAGTGGATGTGCTGAAGAGTTCCTTTCAGAGAATATTTTTGGATTGGTATGCAGTCCTACAATATCATCTCCTCCCATCGACCGCTACAGGGAAGATTCCGATCCTATTTTGGCTATAGGCGAGAGACCAGGACTAGATTTGAACTTCGAACCCGGAAAAAAAGTGATAGAAGAGTTGGAATCGCTGAAACTTGAAGAGATGGATGAAAAAAGATACGAAAGAGTCGAGAGAAGGATGAACGTCATACTCGCTGAACTCGGCGTACCTAAACATATCGATTTTGAAAAGTATTTTTATTCTAAAAAAGAAGCGGAGGTCTTTTCTCAACTTTACTATGCTTTAGAAGAATTAGAAAATGAATTTGAGGAAGAGAGAGGCTGTTCATCTTTATACCTGCGGATAGCAAATCTATTCTATTATGCATACAAGTGTGCCGATACTGGACTTTTTGAACTCGATTTTAGAAAGAATATAACGGACGATTACAAAGAGAAAGCGGAGGGGTTTTATGAGCTATCTGCTCAGATAGTAGAGGACGAAAGTGAGATATATCCTTTGAGAAACAGGGCGTTTCTGCTTTTAGAATCGGCGGAACCGGAGAGAGCGGAAAGTTTCTTTGAAGAAGCCCTTAGGATAGATCCAGATGACTTAGAATCTAGACTCGGTCTGATAGAGACGCTTCTGGAAAAGGAAGAATTGGACAAAGTTGAAAACGAGATGGATAGAGTGATCAAAACAGCTGAAGAAGATCCGCAGTTCCTGTTTTTGAGAGGTGAACTGGCGAGAAAAAGAGACAAGTGGGGACGAGCTATACAATTCTACAAAGAAGCATCGGAACGTGAAGAAAAGAAAGGCTTCGTCCCTGCGATGCTTTCGCAGGCCTCTCTATTCTTGGAAAACGACATGTCTGAGAGAGCGGCGGATATTTATGAAATGATCGTGGAGATCGACAAAGAAAATATTCGGGCCTTAAATGGTCTAGGGATTTCATCAAAGGCTCAAGGCGAAAATAAAGAAGCGCTCAGATGGTTTAACAAGGCCTTAGCTATAGATTCTCACGATAAAGACTTGTGGGTAGAAAGAGCCGAGGTATTACAGGAGATCGGTAACTATCAAGAGGCTTTGAAAGATCACAACAACGCTCTAGAGATCGACAGCGGATTCGAACGCGCCCAGGAAGGAAAAAATGAATGTCTCGAATCTCTAAACGAAGATTGACTATAAACAAAATATTGTGCTCAATTTCCTTTTCGGGTAAGATATTTAAACCTAAAAATCAATACTATTATAGAGGAAGACATAACTCATATTAAATTCGTTGTGTCCTCTTCAACTAGTCAAAGACGTAGAAAAAATCAGTAAAAGTTACGTCTTTGACTATAATATTGAAAAAGAGGTTTTAAGGATGAAAAAGAAAGCATTTGTCGCCGCCGTCTCTTTTATTATATTACTGAGTGGAATGCTAGTGGCTGTCGGCGGCGAGGCGATGTGGAACGGCGAGGGCGATGCAGGAGAATACGACGCTAATATTGACAGCGAAGAAGACGACGTTAAAGCGGAGATGGATGTTCTAGAGAGTAGAGAAAATAAGTTAGAGATAGATGGAAGTAAAGAAGAGTATGAATCTCAAGACGGGTATGATCCCGCTGAGAGTATGGATGATACCCCTACAGAGGAAAAGGAGAAATGGGATCGCGTCCAGTCCTTGAGATCATCTGATGATAGTGTCGAACCCGTTTTGGTTCGGACTCTCGATAAATGTGAAGATATCGTCATGGAATATAAGATACCAGAGCCTAGATTTAACGAAATAGAATACCAGACTCTCAACGGCAATCCTACTCAGCGCTTGTCAATCGGTAACGCTGAGCTATACTCAGAAGCGGGTAAACCAGAGATCCCTATGATTCCAGCCCGCGTGGTCCTTCCTAGAGACGAAGTGGTTGACAGCGTAGAAGTCATCCCTATAGAACAAGAGACCTTACCAGTTAGACATCAGCTTTCGTACGGTGAACAACTTCAACGGATCTCTTGTGACTCTCCAAACGAATTGTCTACGCAGCCAGATGAATCAGTGTATGGTTCTGATGAAGCATATCCATTGAATTCATATGAATTACATGAAACTCAGTACGCGAACGGTTTTGCTATCGCCCATATCGATATATTTCCAGTAGCTTACAGGCCTTTGAGTGGGAGACTCGATTACTTCAGCAAATTCACCCTTGAGATCGAAACTGTAGAAGATACTGAGCACGATATCGGTTTACGGGTAGATGTAGAACGATTTGAAAGGAGACATAGTTCTTCAGTTGATAACCTAGGGGCCTTAGAGACGTACACTGATGGTGAAATCAGAGGAACATACCAAAATGTTGTAGATAGAAATGAAACTAATACATATGTGTTCATCACGAATGAAGACGTGGCCGATGATGAAAACGTGGACCCTAATGTTGATGATTTTATTGATCATCGGAAGGATGAAGGCTATTCTAGCACGATGGTTACTACGGAACATATTTATGAAAACTATGAAGGGCGCAACAATTTTTACAAAGTAAGGAATTTCATCAAGGATGCCTATAACAATTGGGACACTGAGTTTGTTACCCTAGGTGGAGATACCAATATAATTCCTTATAAGACAGTCTATGCAGAATTTGCGGGCTACACCGAAGACATACCCACCGATCTGCCTTACCAGTGTCTCGATGGCGAGGAATGGGACGATGACTTTTATGCGGAAGTTATGATCGGCCGTATCAGCGGCGAGAATGCGGAACAGATATCAAATCAACTCTATAAGATCATGGAATATGAGAGCGATCTTCAATCTGGAGATCACCTCCAGACCGGTTTGAGCGTGGGCGAGGAATTGGATAGTGACACCTATGGTAAAGAAGCGATGCTGGAGTTGGAAACGTACTTCTCTGAGAATTGGTCATGGGAAGGCCTATTCGATATAGACGGAGAATGGAGTAAGCAGGAAATAATCGATCTGATCAACGAGGATTCTTTCAGCGTTGTTAATCACCTTGGTCATAGCTGGATAGATTATAATATGAAATTGGATAATGGTGATGAGTATAGTTTAACCAATACCAACTATATGTTCTTAAAGACCCAGGGTTGTTGGCCCGGCGCGTTCGACTCTGACTGTATAGCTGAACGCTTCACTACGGAGAACGAGATCGGAGGCATGTTCGCAGGAGTTTTTAACTCTCGTTACGGGTGGTACAGTCCTGGTAATCCAACAGGCGGTCCTAGCCATCAACTGCACCGTTCATTTTGGGAGGCAGCTTGGGATCTTGATATGGATTATTTCAGTGAATACAACGAATATTCCCAAAGAGATCATTATACAGATTATCGATGGGATGTTCTTTCTGCTAATTACTTCGGCTGCTCAGCGACCCCTTTTAGGGGAAAAGAATACGATTTAGAGCTGAGTATAGAAGGAGAGGGATCAGTAGATGTGGAGCCGGATGAAGTGGGATATCGACATGGGACTGAAGTCAACTTGACAGCTATAGCCGACGAACACTGGTGCTTCGTTGAGTGGACTGGCGATCACCAAGGTTCTGACGAACAGATTACTATTATTATGGACGAAGATAAAGAGATAACTGCGCATTTCGAAGAGCATACTTACAGTTTAGATGTAACGGTAGAGGGAGCGGGTTCGATAGAGATATATCCCTATAAAGAGGAATACGAACCTGAAACTGAAGTTGAATTGACAGCCATAGCTGACGAACACTGGTATTTTGCTGAATGGACAGAAGATGCTTCTGGTAGTGAGG
>PWHU01000188.1 GCA_003555395.1 Thermoplasmata archaeon | reverse complement strand
TGGAGACAACCCAGCTCGGTTTCATGGAGTCCTTGAGGGTCTTCCTGGTGACTACTCAGGATTTTTACGTGTACAATCCGGACAAGATGCTTGCCGCCGTGCCGGAGGCTATCAACGGTTACGACACCTATTTCGGTCCGAGGACCATGAGGACCGAAGACGCCCGTCTCGATACTGAGATGGAGCGCGGTGAGGGGATTCCACTGTGGGACAATTGGAACAAGTTCGGCGGTTCTAGAGATGTTTACGGCGACTACCAGAGAAAGATGCTGAGAGAATCCGGCTCGTGGAACCATCCACAAACGGGAATACCGATGGAAGTTAACGCCTATTGGTCAGAAGGTAGAGAAACAGATCCGTGGGATAGACATGGAGAAGTAGATGTCGAATACGATGACGTAATACCAGAGGGTGCCGTTGATTACATACCTGCAGAAAGAAAATGGCTTAATTCAACCGAGTTGGTAGAAGAAGGTTACCTTGCGGAAAATACAGCCGATGTCAAAGTGACCATAGACTTGCACGAAAAGCACGTCTGGCACGATGGTACCGACTTCGAACTTCAGGACGTGATGGCTGCATACGCCCGAGATAAAGAGTTAGGCAATGATACTCATGAACCATATCTGTCCGCTTGGGAAGGTGAAATGGAAACTTGGTGGGACAGTATATCTGCCATAGAATGGAACGAAGATGAGGGAACTTACACCGTATACGGTGATTACTCGTTCCCGGTAGAGGACTTGATCGGTGATCATTATTCCATGTTCCCTGAAGTTCATCCGCTCACCTACGAGGGATGGAACCAATTACATGGCGGCGATGATACGGAGTACGGTGGAATTGTTGATACTGATTACGACTACGAGCCTAGAGAAGGATATGAATGGATACACCAGATATCTTCGTCACAAAATGAAGATCTCGTGACAGTCCTAGAAGCGATGAGAGATGACGAGTGGATACCGTATTATCTGAGAGCTGAGAACAACGCACCTATTCCGATGTACGAGGCTGAACTGACCACGCAGTTGGACAGCGTTATAGACTTTATAGAGACCTATGAGCATTCGTACATAGGCATGGGACCGTTCATGCTCGAAAACTATGACGCGAGTAATCGCATTACGGCACTGACTCAGTGGAATCAATACGGATACCCCTTTGACGGCGAAGAGGCAGTCCTAGATAATTGGAAGATAGATATCACATCTCCAGTAGACGGTTCTGGATTTGTAGAAGGGGACGAGGTGACTGTAAATTATACAGTCGACGCACAATATGAAGATACACAGGATATCGTGTTCATGGTGGACGGTGAAGAAGTAGATAGTGAAGAACTTACACTTGGAGAAGGAGAACGAGAAACAGCGTATTTCGAGTATGGTTACTGGGCAGATCAATTCGAGATCAAGGGAGTTAGATTGGACTGTATAGATGCTCCTGATGAAGCCGCCTTAGGAGACGAAATAGAAGCCAGTGGAACTGGCGTTTGGGAAGAATCATTCCCAGAGCCTGAGGAGAAAGCCTTGGAAGAAGAAGACCTAGATAACTATAGGTATACCTTGAGAGGTGAGTTCATGGGTGAGATCTATGAAACAGTTCCGATGGAAGAAATAGAGCTTACACCAGAGGACGGCTTCAGCACCTTTGACGCTACGATCCCGACGGATAATGTACAAGCAGGTAGCACTTACACATTGCACCTAGAAGCCCGTGCAGAAGAGGATGATCCATGGACGATGGTATCCCACAAGATCACATTATCTGAGGAAGACCTCATGTTAGCTGATACTGATGACATCACCTCTGAGAGCAAAGAATATACTGGTACGTTCACTTGGACAGCAACAGCAGGAGATCACTTACTAGAAGTTGCGACTGATGATGAATCGACTTCAGTTGCTATATCTGTTGCCGAAGATCCAACGGTCGATGAACCGTACTTTGAGGTCACTATCGATGAACCTGAAGATGGAGCCGAGTTCGAAAAAGGCGATGAAGTAACGGTGGAATATACGGTAGAAAACACTGGTGACGAAGAAAGTACACAGGATATAGTACTCTACGTAGATGGTGACGAAGAGGATGTGGAGGAAGACGTCACCCTTGATGTAGATGGGACGTATACAGGCGAATTCACCTGGGAAGCTGACGATGAAAGTGATTACCACCTTGAGGTTGCCAGCGATGATGACTCGGATACTGTTGCGGTGACTGTTGAGGAAGAAGACGATGGAATCCCAGGTTTCACTTTGGCACTGTTAGCCCTGGGCGTGATCGTAGCTGGAGCGATATACTGGAAGAAAAAACCAAAGCGAGGAAAAGGAAGATGACTAGACAGGAGAACATTGTTACCAGGACTTACTAAAACAATTATAAACAAAATTTTTTCCTTTTTTATCCTCTAACAGTTAGGGGAAAAGTAGGAAGTAAGAGTGTATTGGACTGTGATGATGATGGGTCCAGCTTCCATTTAACTATAGATATACGTGTAGATACACCAAAGCCACCGGCGAATATCGAACCCGATTTGCTAGTAAATTAGAGTCAGAATCCCCTCCTCGGCGTTTTTTACTTTTAAGCGAGTCAAAAAAGTTTGGAGGTGAAAAAATCTATAAAAAATAATTTAAAAATCAATAAAATACTGGTTCCTAACTAATTTTTACTTGGTTTTGTAAACAAAAGAGTGAAAAGGGTTTTTGATCCGAATGGTAAGAACTTTCTAGACTCATCCCTTCAAATTATCAAATATCTTCTCCGCTGTCGCTTCACCGATCCCTTTCACTTCCGT
>PWHU01000060.1 GCA_003555395.1 Thermoplasmata archaeon | reverse complement strand
GAAGTTAAGATGTTTTATGCGATCACAGAGGAATATGATCCGCCTGAAGTCGATGGTGGATGGAACGAACTCACCAACGGCGAGAGTTTCCTTGAGAAGGGAGCTGATCTAAGAGAAGGATATCTGTGGTTCAAGCAAGAACTGCATGGTACGGAAGAAGATAGTCCGACTCTGGAGACGCAGGAAGTGTCGATAGAGGACGACGGAGTGATATTGACGATGGAAGTCGATGGTGGAGGTCAAGTGGATCCTGAAGAAGGCGAGCATGCCTATTACAAGGGAACGGACGTGACGATAGAAGTCGTGCACGTCAGAGGATGGTCCTTCGTAGAATGGACAGGAGATCACGAAGGTACCGAGGAAGAAGCGACCATCACCATGGATGAAGATAAGTTCATCACGGCACACTTCGAAGCGCTGGTGCCGTATGAACTGACGATCAACATAATAGGAAATGGAGAGACCGACCCTGAAGAAGGGAGACATGTCTTCTACGATACCGAGACGGTGGAGATCGAATCCTTGCCACTTGAACACTGGTATCTGGAAGAATGGACAGGAGATTATGAGAGCGATGAAGAAACGCTGGTATTTGAGATGAAAGATGATACTGAAGTCACGGCTCACTTCATGCAGGAGAGGCCGGTGGCTATAGAAGCAGGAGGTAAAGAGACATGACGGAAACAGAAGACACGTACTGCACTAATCAAGATGTAGAGCACAGGCTGGCTTTGGGCGAACACTACGGTGGAGAGCTCGAAGTCATAAGAGATGTTAGGAAGCGAGCTCACCGGTGGATAAAGCACCGGTTCGCTATGGAAGGTAAGGAAGACGAAGTCCCGGATCCTGCGGAAGAACTGCCTGCGGACTTCGATATCCTTAGAGATGTTGAGGCGACGAGAGCCGCATATCTCTACAAAAGAGATGTTATGGAATGGGTTTCAGAGCAGGGAACGAAGCGAGGAAAGGTCGAGAGATGGAAGAAAGATTCAGAAAGCATGCTTAAGCAGTTATTCAGGAGTAAATGGGGCGACGAGCTGTACGCCTTTGGAGGCAGATGAATAGATGAGAGAACACAGAGATATCGTATTCGGAGAGAAAGGCAAGGTAGGCCTTCTGGATTGGTTGGAACATGTGGTTGAACAGCATTACGAAGGTGAGAAGGAAGTGAAGGTCTATTCGACCAGCCTATACAAATCAGATAAAGTGAGAAAAGGTAAATTCCCGTCGGTGCAGATCTATCCCGACGGGGATGAGTTCGAGAGGTACAACGATAGGACTCTGATGCACGAGATCACGGTGAATCTTGCGGTATCAACGAAAGGACCGGAGGAAGAAGCCTTCAAGGAATCCTCGAGGATGGCAGAAGAGCTTTACGACGAGCTGAGGAACTTGGTTCCGAGGTTGAAAGGAGTTCAAGATCCTCCACTCGAGGGAAGTATAGATTACGCTTGGGAAGGCTTTCACAGGAAGAAACACCGGAACGTACAGCTGTCCCATGCGATGGTCCAGATGGTTTACAAATTTAGGAGTTGAAAAAGATGGTAGAAAATATCGGAGAAGACACGTTATGGTCAGAAATCAGTCCAGAGCCGGACCTTGAGACGAAGGTAGAAGTGGTGAACGGAGCTAAATTGACGCTCGACGTACCAGGAGAAGTACAATCGATAGGAGTCTTTGAAGGAACGTTCGAGATGGAGACGATCCCAGGAAGAAGTTTCAGCGATCCGACGCTGAACTTCGCTGATGATCCCTACTCAGGGTTGATCATTCAGGATGGACAGGTGATAGTCAGAGATACTGCGTCGGATGCTCCGCCGCCCGAGGATCCGGACCAAGAAGAGATATTGAAGAGTATGACGGAACCGAGGGAAACGGTGGTCATAAGGAACGACCACGATGTGCGGCAGAAGTCCATTGAGCTGGCGAAAAACCGGTGGTTTTTCCTCCCGCAGAGTCTTGAATGGAGTCTGCATAACTATCACCTCCTTGAGACGTACAACACCTACCCGATGATCACTTATTGGGAAGCAAGAGACGGTCAGCCGATCCAGAGGACGGTGACCTTCGATCACGGTATAACGGAGATGAAGAGAGAGAAGGACATAGATCTGCACAAGAACACGGTAGACGGCGGCAGCGAGATACAGCTGACGTATGATAGAGCGGATACGAAAGAATGGGGTCTTGCAGGGATCTTCAACAAGAGATATTCAGGGAAGGCGAAGATGAAGGAGCTGTACCACTTGGCGGACACTCTACAGCGAGATTCGCCGGTCCTGTTGGTCACGGACGAGACTATCAAGTACGTCATGGTCAAGAGTATGGATCACGAAGTAGGAGACAACTTTTACAAATGGGGAATGGTGGTAGAGGAACAGAAGTACCCGACAGCGGACCGTCTGGAAACGGAGACGGAGACAGAAGAACCCATAGCTTAGGTGAGTAAGAACTTGCGTGGATCAGAGAAAGTCGTGGAAGAAAG
Organism: Thermoplasmata archaeon; assembly: GCA_003555395.1. GTDB lineage: Archaea > Thermoplasmatota > Thermoplasmata > Halarchaeoplasmatales > Halarchaeoplasmataceae > Natronoplasma. The sequence goes on along the minus strand of PWHU01000060.1, from coordinate 311 downwards.
GGATAAATGGCAGGCCTCCAGAAGAGACGCTGCCTATTTAACCCGTTTCGTCCACTCCGTTGGGAAACCAAACTGCACCCCGTGCCAGCCCCCCTGCGCAGCGGGCTTGAACTCCCTCTCTGGTAGTTCAAGGGTCTTTTTTGATTTCGGCAAAAAGTCCACGCAAAAAACCGACTCACTTTTTTTGGGTTCGGGAAAAAAAGTGAGCAAAAAAACCGTTCCACTCGTGCAGCTGCACGAGTCAAGTAGTCCATGGGAGGAACAGATATGCAGCTGAAGAAAAAAAGTCCAGGAAAATACGATCTATTGGT
>PWHU01000158.1 GCA_003555395.1 Thermoplasmata archaeon | reverse complement strand
TCGGAAGCGAAAAGTTAGTGAGATCCGTTAAAAAGAACTGTTCTGATATAGAGGTGATAGGTTACCTGGGACTAGATGCTAAAAAATTCATATCTATCAAGGAAGATGTGGAGAACGTTTGTCCCGGGATATTTCAAGTAGGTTTGTTGGAAGAAGATCCGGTCAGGGACTACGACTCAAAAGACGTCATAATCATAAAAGACCAATTGAGTAGATCATTATTCAAGAAGATAGATGAGACCCTCTTAAAGAAGAAAAGCGAATCCTTAAGAAAGGCAATATCTTCCTCAGAAAAAAAGTTAGCGATCTTCATTCATGATAATCCTGATCCGGATGCCATCGCCTCCGCTATGGCCTTTGAGGATATATGCGCTTCAGAAGGAGTCGAAGTTGAAACTTACTTCGGAGGTTCGGTGGGGCATCCCGAAAATGAGATCCTTCTTGAACATACGGATTTTAAGATAACGAATATCGAAAGACAAGATGTTAGAAAGATCCTTGAAGGTTCCGATAAGATAGCTTTTATTGATTTCGCCGAACCAGGAGTGAACAACATACTCCCAGAGGATGTTAGGCCTGATATAGTTCTTGATCATCATTTCACAAATAAAGACGTAAAAGCTGGAGAATACAACGAGATAAGGAACGACGTTGGCGCTACTTCGACGCTCATGGTTAAACATATTCAGAACTTAGATATCACTATAGATTCAGTACTTGCTTCCGCTCTACTGGTAGGGATAAGGATAGATACTCACGACTACACTAAAAATATATCGACGGCGGATTACAAAGCCATATCTTATCTCTCTACTATCGCAGATAAGGATATTTTGGACGTACTCAAAGAACCTTCTATATATCCAGAAACTCTTGACGCCATGGGAAGAGCTCTTTCCAATAGAAAAGTGGAAGACACCGTCCTAACTGCATTCTCGGGAAAGATCTCTCATCGAGACGACCTTCCTATCATAGCTGACTTCATGTTGAGGGAACGAGATATCCTGACCGTTTTGATCTACGGGGTAAAAGATGATAAAATACATATGTCGGCTCGAAGTAAAGACTTACAGACAAATATTGGCAAGGTGATGGAGAAGGCGTATTCAGATATCGGAAAAGGTGGCGGACATCACCACGCAGCCGGCGGACATGTGTCGATAGAAAAATTCGCCGATGAGAACGAGGCTGTGGAAAAGATAGCAGAACGTTTCACTCAAGAGGTGTTCAGAAGATGAGACCAGGATATAAACAGATAAGTTATCGCCGGAATAAAGGTTTAAGCGGTACGGAGAAGCGACATCTGATGGTGGCTTTAGGAGTACTGACTTTAGCTTTCGCGATAAGCTTTTCAGGAGGCTTCTCCGGTATTTTTTCACAGAGTTTTCCTCTTTTTTTACTCATCTCGTTCATCTCGGTGGGAACGGCATTTTTGTTTCATGAGCTAGCGCATCGAAAATTGGCGAGAAACTATGGGTGTTGGGCTGAGTTCAGGATGTGGCGATGGGGTCTTATGATGGCTCTTCTGTTCAGTCTGTTCGGCTTCGTGTTCGCGGCCCCGGGCGCCGTGGTGATAAGCGGTAATATCACCAGAGAGCAGAACGGAAAGATAAGTGCAGCCGGACCTGCAACTAATTGGGCCGTTGGGACATCTTTCATGTTGGGTTCTCTGATCACCGCGATCTACGGTATAAGCTTCTTTTCTTTACCTTTGATCCTTGCTTTCGTCGCGTTCGTGAACCTTTTCATCGGAGGCTTCAATCTCCTGCCATTGGGACCTTTAGACGGTAGAAAGATATTCAGCTGGAGTGTGAAAAATTATATACTTTTGGTAGCGATGATAGTGGGAACGCTCGCAGTAGGATACTACCTCGGTCCGTTCAAAGGATTCATATGATAGAACTTGTACTAAGCCAGGTCATCGGTTTGATATCATCTTCTAGCTTTAGCCCAGCAGTAGATGAAATCATAACCGAAGACTTTCTCAGGACACCTTTCACTATCAAATATCTCAAAAAGAGTTAGATATTCTTTCATCTCATCTAGAGTGTAATACGAATAGTAGCGTTCATGTTCGTCCATAACGCTGGTCTCGAAGCCCTCTCTTTCCCCCTTTTTGAAGCTGAAGCATAATACACCTCCAGGTTCTACTATCCTATAGATCTCCTTCTCAGCGTGAGAAAGTTTTGATTTAGGAAGATTTATCAAAGAAGCGCTTGCCCATGCACCATGAAAGGTATCGTCAGGGAACACCGTATCCCTGATGTCCGATACTATGAAAGAGGATCCAGGATATTTTTCTCTTGCGATGGATATCATCTTCTTAGAGAAATCTATACCCACTACATCTACATCCTTTTTTCTAAGATAGTCCGTATCTCTACCGTCTCCACATCCCAGATCTATAACTCTTGGGTCGCTGGGAAGATAATTCAGGGTTTTATCCAGCATCTTTTCGTGGAATGCTCTATCCCCTTCTTCCTCCGTCTTTTTACAGTATTCTTCCGCTATCTTATCGTAGGCTGCCCTGGTCTTTTCCACGGGATCCATCTTCAATCTCCTCCTCCTAGTATCAATTTTTTCCTTATCTCTTCTATCTCTTTTCGGGTTGGCTTCCGGGGAAAGTTCCTGTGCTCTTTTCCCGGCGATGTGGTGTAATAAGGCCTGTTGCAGCCGGGACATCCTCTGGTCTGAAACACCTTTTCCACATCTATTTCGTCCAGGGCTTTTTCGGGTTCTTTCAAGGTCATATCTAGCGCTTCTTCAACTCCTTTATCCAGGTCTAAAAGAGCCGTGATGAGTTGTGCTCTGCGATAGTATCGTATATCAGTTTTTTTTTCCTCACTTCGGTAAGAGAACAGGGAAACTCTAGCTCCAGCGTACAGAGCTCTTTTTACGGCGGCCGCCAATTCGTCAAGACTTTCACCCAGGCCGACGATCATATGGGCCGTGACTTTATCTTCCCCGTATATATCTACCGCTTTTCCCAGATAGTTCCAAAAGACGATAGGTTCGTAATTCGATTTCTTTTTCTTCCTCAGACTGTCGGTAGCGGCGTCTATACCTACTCCTATCCGATCGACCGTCCCCTCCAATTCTTTAAGCGTTTTTTCATCGAGCGGAGGCGTGGATAAAGAGATCGGTTTTTCCGTGTCGTTAAGTTTACTAGCTGCGGATTTCAATCTGCTTTCATATTCGGGAATATCCGGTGATTGAATGCAGATCCGAGAAAGATCGGAAACTTCTAACTTGTCTTTTACTTCTTCAAGCTCGAAAAGCGGCCATGAGACCCTAGATAGCCATTTTGGATCTCCTCTAGCCTGTGGGCAGAAGGTACATCCTCCTCTGCATTTCTTACCGGGTATCATCACGTAAGCTGTAGTGGGTTCTTCATCGGTATCTCCTTCTTTCAAACCGAGTTTCATCGCGGTTCCGTAGGAAACCCTTATACTAGTTTCGTTACTCAATATCGATCCCATTCCCTGTTTCGAGTCCATCCTTTGGATGAGTATTTTTTTTCCAGCTTATCTGCTAGTTGTCTTTCTCTTTCACTCAAACCTTTTTCTTCGATCTCTCCTCCGAAGTGCTTTTCATATTCTTCTTTCATCATCTCGATCAATTCGTCGGGCTCTGGTTTTTCCCCCTTTTCTTTTTCGATAGTGGTCACAAGATCTAAGAAGGAATCGGCTCCTTTCTTTTTCAGTTTCTCTTCGTCCAGTTTGAGAATATTTGATAACTTCTCTAGATCGGTTGCGTACATCAAAGTACCGTGTTGAAGCATGCCCTTTTTTCCTCTCCTTTGTGCGCTTCCGGATATCTTTCTTTTTCCTACTAGTATATCGTTGTACGGTTTGAACTTTGCATCCAATCCGAGTTCTTTCAGCGTATTGATGATAGGTTGTAAGTTTTCTTTAAAGCTGCTCTCTATGTCTCCGTATTTCTTCTCGACCACCATCGAGTACGTTATTTCGCCTTGGTGATCGTGGAATACGGTGCCTCCTCCGGTGATCCTTCTCACGAAAGGGATCCCTTCTTTCTTACATACCTCTTCGTCGATGGTTTTTTCGACAGGCTGAGTGTAACCTAGGGTTATAGCGGAGGGTTTGAAACGGAAGAACCTGAAAGTCGGTTCTCCTTCGTTCTCGTCGTAAGTTCTGAGTAAAGCTTCGTCTATCGCCATCTGTGTCTCTGCATCTGCCTCTATAGGTGGAACATATCTTGCGTTCATGATACACCAATTCGGCTTTTTGATTAATAATCTTTTCTTCCCTCGAAGCATATAAGGAAAAGTAAAATAAAGGTCATCATCAATCTCCTGCAAAAAGGAGTATAGATAAAGATGAGAAGAAGAGATAGAGATAGGAGATATCACTTGACTTCCGAGTCCGTAACTGAGGGTCATCCGGATAAGATGGCCGACAAGATCAGCGATTCCGTTCTAGACGAACTTATCGAACAGGATCCTCATTCTAAGGTGGCCTGTGAAACCATACTCACCAACGGCTTAGCCTTAGTGGCGGGAGAGGTCACCTGCGACGGCTACGTCGACGTTAACGACATTGTAAGGAGTACGATCGCGGAGATAGGTTATACGGATCCCAAATATGGTTTTGAGGCTGATTCCTGTGGGGTGATGACCGCTCTACATTCTCAGAGTCCAGATATAGCTCTTGGCGTGAACAGAGAGGTACAGGGCGCTGGAGATCAGGGCATAATGTTCGGCTATGCCACGGAGGAAACGGAAGAGATGATGCCTAGACCTATAGTGATGGCACACAAACTCACTAAAAGATTGGCCGAGGTCCGAAAAGAAGGAGTGGTAGATTATCTCCGTCCGGACGGAAAATCACAGGTAACCATAGAATACGAGGGAGACACTGCAAAAAGAATAGATGACGTGGTGATAGCGGCTCAACACGATGCTGACGTGGAAGACGAAAAGTTGAGAGAGGACATAAAAATAGAAGTTATCGACCCGATATGTGGTGATCTGATGGATCAAGATACCACTTTAAATATAAACGAGACAGGTCGATTCGTCATCGGTGGGCCTCAGGCGGATACTGGGCTGACCGGTAGAAAGATCATCGTCGATACCTATGGAGGACATGGAAGTCACGGAGGCGGCTGCTTCTCTGGGAAAGACCCCTCAAAGGTCGATCGTTCAGGGGCTTACATGGCAAGATATATAGCCAAGAATATAGTAGCTGCGGAACTCGCGGATAAATGTGAGATACAGCTCAGCTACGCTATAGGGGTTCCGGAGCCCACCAGTATTTTGGTCAATACTTACAACACTAACAAAATACCCGAAAGGAAGATCGAAAAGATCACAAGAGAAAAATTCCCTCTCAAACCGGGAGAGATGATAGATCATCTAGACCTTCTCAGGCCGATATATAAGAAAACCGCGGCCTACGGGCACTTCGGAAGAGATGAGCTGGAATTCACCTGGGAAAAGACGGATATGGCAGATGAACTAAGGCTTTAAAATAAAAGGGGTTTAAAATTTTTAGTTCCCTTTTCTTTTCAATCCAACAGTCCTGCCTTCTTCAGTTCCTCTTTTATCTTCTCTACGCCTTCTTCTAGCTGTTCTTCGTTCTTACCGCCGGTACATACCATCCTACCAGAGCCGAAAAGCAGAAGGACGACCGGAGAATCATCTAGACGGTAAACCAGACCTGGGAACTGTTCAGGTTCATATTCAACCCTTTCCAATCCTAAGGTGATAGCGACGGAGTTAAGGTTCAGGTCAGTATCCAGCTCATATGATGCCACTATATTTTGTATCTCTGCCTTTACTTCATCCGCCGTTTCTATACCTCCTTCATTTAAGAGCTTTTTTATCTTGTCAACACTTTTCTGAGGCTCTTCAAGAGTCACTCCGCCTGTACAGACCATCTTCCCGCTCGAGAAGAGCAGAAGCGAGGTGTTCGGGTTATCCATCTTGTAAATCAACCCTGGAAATTTATCAGGGTCGTACTCTGAGCCTTCTAGCGCTTCATGAACATCCCAAAGATCCAATTCATTTCCTATAGAGGAAGAAGCTACTACGTTTTCGATTGTGAGACCTTCCATATATTATCACTCCTTTGAACCTAATTATAAACCCCTATTTAAAAGCAAGGGTCTTCCTTAGCTAATTATAGTACATCGTATCATTTGAATATTTATATCTTGATAAAGACCACTAAAACCCCCCTAAATCTGTTTTAGACTATTGACGAAAAAATAATTCGACAATTTTATATATGGCTTTTTCATAGACCGAGAGGATGACTGATTTGAAGGAAAAGATAGCCGGAGAGATAACCATCTCCGAGAATCCAGGCGAGATCATAAAAAAATGGAGGGAGATGTTCGATGTCTCTCAGACCGATCTCGCTGACTATATGGATATCGCTCCTTCAGTCGTGAGTGATTATGAGAAGGGAAGGCGAAAACCGGGCACGCCATTGGTCAAAAAGATCGTTGATTCTCTGATAGGAGTTGACAAAGAACGAGGAGGAGAAGTTATCGAACGTTTTTCAAAACCTGGACGTGAAGGGATCTTGAGCATAGATGAATATGCCAATCCCGTATCTCTCAGAGATCTTGTAGATAAGATAGAGGGGGAGGTCATATGCGGCCGAAAATGGGAGCGTGACATATATGGTTATACGGTCATAGATAGCTTAAAAGCCATATTATCGATGAAGGCCTTCGATTATTTAAGCATCTATGGTTGGAGTACCGAACGTATACTCTTTTTCGACGGTGTCGAGTACGGAAGGTCTCCACTGGTAGCGATACGTTCTACACCTCTGACCCCGGCCGCTGTATCTTACGTTAAGCCTAAAAAGGTCGACGACTTATCGATCAAATTAGCCGAAGAAGAAGGCGTACCCTTGATAAGAACGGACTTTGACGTTGATAAATTGATAAAGATATTGAAAGAATGGTCGTGATATATTATGAAACCGAAAGACGATGTAGGTATAAAAGGATATGCGGGTTATGTACCCAAATACAGGATAGCCCCTAAAGAAGTCGGAGACGTTTGGGGAAAAGATGGAGAACTGATGGGCCGAAGTCTGAGGATCAACAGTAAATCGGTGCCTTCTCCGGACGAGGACGTGGTTACCATATCTACTCAAGCTGCTAAATGGGCTATGGAGAGAGCGGAAATAGACAGTGATGAGATCGACGCTATATATGTGGGTTCCGAGTCGCATCCCTATGCGGTAAAACCGACGGCTACGATCGTTGCGGCGTCTTTAGCGGCATCGCCGAACTTGACCGCTGCAGATTACGAGTTCGCCTGTAAAGCCGGGACAGCTGCATTTCAGACCTGTATGGGACTGGTAAGTTCCGGAATGATAGAGAACGGGATGGCTATAGGTGCGGACACTTCACAGGGCGCCCCGGGAGACGCGTTGGAATTTTCCGCAGCGGCTGGAGGAGCCGCTTATTTGATCGGTTCGGAGAATATATTGGCCAGATTCAACTATACCTGTTCCTATACAACTGACACGCCGGATTTCTGGCGTAGAGAAGGTGAAAAATATCCTCAGCACGGTGGAAGATTCACGGGCAAGCCTGCATACTTTAAACACATAACCAATTGTACTAACAAACTTTTAAAGGAGACTGGAAAAGAACCAGGTGATTATGATTATGCCGTATTCCATCAACCCAACGGTAAATTTCCCATGAAAGCGGCAAAAAAGATGGGCTTTTCAAAAGAGCAGATAGAACCCGGTCTTCTCGTTACACGCATAGGTAACACTTATTCTGGAGCCGTACCTTTGGGCCTTGCCGCCACTTTAGACCAGGCTGAACCAGGAGACAAAATACTCGTGACGTCTTATGGATCGGGAGCAGGCTCCGACAGCTTCGATATAGTGGTGACCGATAATATAGAGAAGGTGAAGGAACAGAGTGTTCCGAAGATAGAAGAAGTGATATCTAAAGAGGAATTTATTTCATACGCAAAATATGCAAAATTCAGAGAAAAGATCCATGACGGAGGTGCATAATTTGAGAGATGTAGCTATAATAGGTATTGGAGAGACTCAGATAGGCGAACTGTGGGATAAGTCGTTGAGAGAATTGGGCATCGAAGCCGGGCTAAAAGCCCTGAAATATGCCGGTCTTCACGGAGACGAGGTTGAAAAATTGTATGTCGGCAATATGTCCGCCGGTAAGCTGATCAATCAGGAGCACGTTGCTCCTCTGATCGCGGATTATGCTGGCATCAGCGAGGTGCCTTCTACAAGGATAGAATCTGGAAGCGCCTCCGGAGGTATGGCCCTCGCCGAGGGTTATAAGGCCGTGGCTTCAGGTATGGAAGACATAGTCGTTGTTGGTGGGGCGGAAAAGATGACAGACGTCGGCGAACAGGAGGCTAAAGACATACTTTCTTCTACAGCGGACCAAGAATGGGAGACCGTTTTCGGAGCCACTTTCGATTCATTATATGCGATGATGGCTAGATATCACATGGATAATCACGGAACCACAAAGGATCAACTCGCTCAGGTGGCGGTAAAAAACCATGCTAACGCTGCCAAAAATCCCAATGCCCAGTATCCTCGAGAAACTTCTAAGAAATTCGTCAAGAACGCCCCGATGGTGGCGGACCCACTAGGCATGTTCGATTGTGCCCCTATATCAGACGGAGGGGCTGCGGTGGTATTATGTCCTGCTGAACGTGCGGATAGTTTTGATGGTGACCCCGTAGAGATAGTCAGTTTGGGTCAGGGCGGTGATCATATGGCAGTACACGAAAGAAGAGATATAGGTACAATGAAGGCTACAGAACGCGCCGCTAAAAAAGCCTACAAAAGAGCGAGCGTGAAACCACAAGATATCGACTTTGCCGAAGTGCATGATAATTACACCATAACTGAGATAATGGCCATAGAGGACCTTGGTTTCTTTGAGAAAGGAGAGGGCGGTCGTGCCACTGAAGAAGGTAAAACCGAACTCAACTCCGATATCTCGATAAATACCTCGGGTGGTCTGAAAGCTAAGGGAAGACCAGTAGGCGCTGTAGGTTTAAATCAAGCGGTTGAAGCCGTGTTGCAGTTGAGAGGAGAGGCAGGAGAAAGGCAGGTGGACCAACCCGGATATGGACTGATACACAACATAGGTGGGACCGGAGCTAGTGCTATAGTTCACATATTGAGGAGGTGGTCGTGATGCCTATACCGAGGTTTTGGAGAGAGATCAAGCAGAGATACAAAGGAATAGGCTCAAGATGTGAAAATTGCGGTAAGATATACTTTCCTCCCAGGAAGATATGTCCTGAGTGTAGGAGAGAAAGTTTTCAGAAGATGGAAGAGTATGAACTTGAAGGCAAAGGCGAAGTCGTCACTTACACGAAGATAAACGAACCTCATCCTGAATTTGAGATGCTTTCTCCATACATAATGGCGATAGTGGAAACGGAAGAAGGAGCTAGGTTGACAGGGCATCTTGTCGATGCAGATATAGAGGATGTAGAACCCGGGATGAAAGTAGAGGCTACCATGAGAAAGCTAGGAGAAGAGAGCAGAGATGGACTGATATATTACGGATACAAGTTCTGGCCTTTAGACCGTTGATCGTTCAGGTAAACAAACGCCCTGTTACTATCTTTCCCATAAGCAGTAAATTATAAATCTTAAACCCGTACTAGATCATCGAAAGCATGGATGTACTAGAGGCTATCAAAAGAAGAGGCAGCGTCAGGGCATACACGGGAAATGCTATAGAGCAGGAAGACCTCGATAAGATGCTGGAGGCTGCTAGACAGGCTCCTTCAGCAAAGAACCTCCAGCCTTGGAAATTTGTTGTTGTGATCGATCCTCGTTTACTACCGAAATTGGTTCCCGCGTGCCACAACCAAGCTTTCGTCAAGGACGCTGGCGCATTTATAATAGGATTAGTGGATGATGAAAAGTGGGCGAAAACGGACATAGCTATTGCCCTCGATCATCTGAGCCTAGAAGCTGTAGAATTAGGATACGGCACTTGCTGGATAGGATCATTTGATGAGAACGCCTTGAAGGAAATGGTAGAGATACCTGAAAATTATGATGTGGAGATATGCATGACCGTCGGTGTACCTGATGAAAAGCCTAGGTCTCCGACGAAGAAGAATCTCGACGAACTGGTGGAATGGGTTGAGATCAAGTGATAAATACTCAACTAGGATGAAGATACTTCTCGAACCACTCGACCATCTTCTTTAATCTCATCATCCTCTGCTTGGGCCTGCCGTTCCTTGAAAGATCGTGATTTTCATCTTCGAACAGTATCACTTTGCTTTCTTTATCATTGTATTTAAGCGCGGTGAACATCTGAAGGGGCTCACTCTCCCAGCATCGGTAATCCTTCCGAGAATGTATGAACAGTAGAGGCGTATCGACCCGGTCGGCGTATTTCAAAGGAGATCGCTCCCATAGTTCCTCGAAAGAACTCCAAGGAGTCTCTTCAAGCTGGTCTTTCACGAAATAGTAGCCTATATCGGTTGTACAGAACATCGAGATCCAGTTGGAGATACATCTTTGTGAAACCGCGGCCTTAAATTTATCCGTCTGAGTGACGATCCAGTTGGTCATATATCCTCCGTAGGATCCTCCGGTAACGCCCCAGTTTTCTTCATCGATAAAATCGAACTTTTCTTCGGCGGTCTCTACAACTTTCATGAGATCGTCGAAATCTTCTCCGCCGTACTTTCCAAGTATGTCCGCAAAATCGTTACCCTTACCGGAGCTTCCGAGTATGTTGGAGATTATCACAGCATATCCATGATCGGCTAGAACTTGAAGTTCGTGGAAAAGTATCTCACCAAAAACCGCTTTCGGTCCACCGTGGATTTCCAAGATCGAGGGATATTTTTTATCGTCATCTTCTTCGAAAGTTGTGGGTTTGATCGCCCATGCGTCTATATCCTTGCCGTTAGATCGTATCTTAAAGTGTTCTGGTTCACTTATCTTTTTATCCATCTCGTTGAACCCGGTGACCATCTCTTCTTCTCCCGTTTCAAGGTTCAAAACGTAAAGTTCCTGTCCTCTGTTTCCTCTAAAACCTATATGAGCTATCGTTTCTTTTTTTACATCGAAAAAATCTATAGAACCTTCGAAATCGGTCAATTTTATAACATCTTTATTTCGATCGAATTTGTAGAGGTTAACGTGGTGCCCTTCCGTGACCGTAAAATAATATTCTTTCTCTTTCACGGCTGTGGATTCACCAACGCCGAACCTTAGATCGGTCAGTAATGAATTTCCCACAGATTTATCCATAGTTGTCTTCTTCTGCTTTCTCTCTTTTTTTAGGTCGTAGATATAAAGTTCCCTGTTAGTGTTTAGTCCCATCTCCTTCTTATCGGTAGCTTCAAATATTATCCTCTTTTGATCCAAAAATCGTACCCTATCTATCCTCAACTCCTCATCGGTCAATTTAGATATCTCATCTTCTTTGACATCCAGGTGGTATAAAAAGTTCACAGGCTCTAATTTATCCTCGTATTCCACTACGTTCAAGCACACTTGGTCCCCTTTAACGTCAAAATCTAGTATTGTTTTCGTACCTCCTACAAGTAACTGCGCACTTTTCTTCTCTAGATCGTAGGAATAAAGGTGAGTCCTCTTTTTATTGCTGAATCCTGCCTCATTGGACCAAAAAGGTATCTCATCTAATTCATAGTAATCCTTACCTTCTTCTAGTTTTGCTTCGATCTTTTTTTCCTTTCCTTTTTCTTCCTTTTTTCCACTTGACTTCATACCTTCATCTTCTATCTTTTCGTTTGCTAAGAAGAACAACTTGGACTCGTCAAGCTTTAGCCCGGACATCTGTTTTTCTATCGTGTCGATGTGCTGTGCTTCTCCTCCCCGTATATTTATCTTGAAAAGCTTTGTTTTCTCCTCTTTCTTCTCCTCTTTATCGTCTTCTTTTTCTCCGCCTTCCTCTTTTTCATTTTCCTCATCTTCATCCCTCACGCCCATCTCCCTTTCGGAGATGAAAAGTATCTCGTTTTCGTTCAACCAGACGAATTCTTTATCTTTACCGCTGTTGGTCAATCGGTATGTATCTTTTTTTTCTTCATCCATGAGCCAGATATTTGAGACGTATTCGTTTTCTTTTATGTCCATGGTATGTTTATTGAAAGCTATGTACCTTCCGTCCGGAGAATACCGTACGTTCGAGAGGAAATCGAACTCCGCCAAATCTTCTATATTTAAACCCGACATCCTTTCTAGTTAAAGTATGCCTCTTTTTAATCATTTTGGAGATTTAACACATTTCTCCACGATCAAAATATATATGATAAAGTTAGCAACTAACGAAAAATTATTATCACTATAACCCAATATCCTTATGATGTCACCCGTAGGACAAGACATTCAGGCATTAGTGATCCTTCACTTAGGAAGATATGGTAAAAAAGTAGAGAGCGAAGATGATAAAGTTCCTTTTTATTTAACTGAGTCAGGTATCTCAAGAGAGCTCGATATGGAGCAAGGCAAAGTTTCTGAGACGCTCCGAAAAATGCATGAAGAGGATTTGGTAGTCACAAAATACAAAGAAGTGAGAGGAAAAAGCCGAGAGAGAAAGGTATATTTTCTTTCCGAGAAGGGCTTAGAAAAAGAGAAGAAGCTGCGTGAGGAACTCAAGGAAGAAACGGTCAAGATCGACACTGGGGAAGAGAGAACTGAGATTCAACTTAAAGATGTAGACGACTATATCGAGGCTGAAGACCCACTTGTTGCGGCTGTTTCGATGATGGATGACGAGCGTATTGTTAACGCGTCTAAGAATAAAAACAGAGGGGAAGAAGATATCTTCGTCGGTCGACAAGAGGAACTCGAAAAACTTGAAAACCGATTGAACGAGGTCAAACGAGAAGGC
>PWHU01000021.1 GCA_003555395.1 Thermoplasmata archaeon | reverse complement strand
GTTTTTGTCATAGATAGGGAATGAAGCCAGACCAAAAAAGCTTTGGTCTGGCCTACCCCTACTTCTAAAACAAAAGATTTTTATTCATGTAATCATATTGCAGTTGTGTAACAGGCTATTAAAAAAGAAGTTAGTGAACTGACAAGAAAATTTAGAGAGGCTATAAGATATGCTATGGTCATATGATAAGGATGATTACTTTTATTTGATGAGTGAGCTAGCTATACTCCTCTTTTTGACCGGTATAGTCATGTTTCTTCCTCTCATCGTAGCCGTGATCTACGGTGAACAGAGCGCTTATATCCCTTTTCTCGCGGGCTCTCTTTTGGCGTTTTTGATGGGGGCTTTATTCAGGATCTTCTCATCCCTATATTTTAAATATTATTCAGAAAAAGTATCACTCGAGAGAAAACATGCCATCGGCATGGTGGTTCTGGCTTGGCCGCTGGCATCTTTTCCGTCCGCCGTTCCCTACTATCTGATAAACCCTGGAACAGAAAACATCTCTTATCTAGACGGCTTCTTTGAGGCGATATCAGGATGGACAACTACAGGTTTAACCACCTTTGGAGGAGAGGCCGACATGTTCCTCCATTCCGTAAATTTTTGGAGACATCTCACTCAATATCTGGGAGGGTTGGGGATAGTGGTCATGGGACTGTTAGTTCTAATGCCTTTAAGAGACTGGGAAAGTACCACGGAGTTGATATCCGCTAGTGGGAGAGATTACAGGATCGCTCCATCACTTTTGAACACAGTCCAGATTATAGCGGCCATTTACTTTTTTCTTATGCTGGCCGGTACCCTATTATTTTACTCGTCAGGTATGCCTCTTTTCGATTCCTTCTGTCATTCGATGTCCGGCTTCAGTACCGGAGGTTTTTCAGTCCGCAGTGATAGCCTGATGGCGTATAATTCAGCTTCGATAGCCCTCGCTGCTTTACCTATCATGGTTATAGGGAATACAAACTTCGTTTTGATCTACTATCTGTTGAGTAGAAGGATTAAAACATATTTTAAAGACATAGAAAGTAAGGTCTTCTGGGCACTCTTGATAATGTTCATAATCTCATTTTATGCATGGTATGTATATCAGGAAGGCGATCTGCTGTTCAGGTTTACTGGTAGAAATTATGCCGGTATTATCGATGTCTTATTCAATGTGATATCAGCCTTAACAACTACAGGTTGGAACAGCGTACCTTACAGGGTTTGGTCGGGTCTAGCTGCTCCTTTCGTATTTCTGATCATCATCATCTCCATGATCGTAGGAGCGAACACATCTTCTACAGGTGGTGGTCTAAAAGCTATGAGGGTCGGGGTCATGCTCAAGACAATCTACTGGCAGATCGAAGACATCGTTTTACCGAGTAGTGCGATCAAGAAAAAAAGATACCATCACCTCGCAGAAAAGCACGTAGAAAACAAAGATATAATCAAAATATTTGTCTTTGTCTTCCTTTATTTCATAATATTGTTTATCAGTTTCATCATATTCATATTATACGGGTATGGTTTCTTCGAAGGCTTCTTCGAAGTAACTAGTGCCATAGGAACGGTAGGTCTATCGTCTGGAGTCACTGCGGTAAAACTCGAAGCTCCTCTGAAGATAATCCTCAGCATAAACATGTGGCTGGGCAGGATAGAGGTACTTCCTCTCTTTTACTTTATAAGGTATCTATTAGGAAGAAAGATCTGATCGATCTGTTTAAGAACCTTCGTTTCAAAGTATACCAAATCTTTTCTTTTTCTCGAACATTTTTTTCACCTGTTTTACCGTGTTCGTTCTAGCTATCACTGTTACGATGTCCTCGGGTTTGAGTTGGGTATTTCCATCGGGTATCACCGAGTCTTCTCCTCTCATTATATCTACTATGATCACTCCCTTTGGCAGACCGGCATTCTTTATCTTTTTGTGTGCAATCGGCGACTCCTGGGTGACATTGAACTCCATCAACTGTGCCTCTCTATCACCTATAGTAAGTAAGGTCTTAGTCTCCCCGAGATTATTTTTTATCTGCACGGCACTTGCCCTGGTGGTGCTGACCGTGTTCTCCACGCCGAGCTGGGAGAACACCGCTTCGTTCTTCGGATCGTTCACTCTCCCTATCACCATTGGGACTTTAAAGATCTGGTCTGCGAGCTGACACATGATGATGTTGGATTTGTCGTCTCCAGTAACCGCGACCAAAGCGTCGGCTCGATTGAGCCCGGCGTCTTTCAAATATTCGAGTTCCGTTCCGTCTCCTTCGATGATCAGGGCGTCGAATTCCTTGGAAAGTTGTTCAGCTAGCTCCGAATTTCTTTCCATGAGCACCACGTCGTGCCCTTCAGGGAGGAGTAGTTTGGCCAAGTCCTTGCCGACTCTTCCTCCTCCTACTATCACAACGTACATGACTACACCGAGCCTTTCTATACTTTCCCCTATAATATGGTTTTCCATAAACATTTATATACGGATATTTTAAGTGCTACGAAAAATATTAATGATCTTTGTTCTCCACTGTTTTCATGCCCAAAAAGGAAAAATTTATTACTTTCGGTTCAAGATATCTTTATACTTTGAATTGCGAATGGCGGTCGAGATGAAACGGTATAACGGGCCTCACCTCTGTGAAGACGGTTTCAAACAAGCCGAATTTCTGGTAAAAGAGAACGAAGTAAAGGAATACGAGAGCGGCGGTGACGAGGGTGAAGACGCCATAATAATACCCGCATTCTACAACTCTCATACCCACATAGCTGATTCTATCGTTGACGAACCTCCGGTCGGTACCTTAGAGGAAGTGGTGGGTCCCGGCGGACTGAAAGAAAAGAAACTGTCTTCCTCTTCAAAAGATGAACTCGCCTCTTCCATGTACGACTACCTGAAAGACGCCCTTTCTTACGGCGTAAGGTATATCTTCGAATTCAGAGAAGGGGGCCTTGAAGGACTACAGACCTTTGAGAGGGCCATGGAAATGATCGATGACGATATACGACCCGCTGTTTGGGGCCGCCCCGCTCGAAGGGAACATGACGAAAAAGAATTGGAAGAGATACTAGAACACGCTTCAGGTATAGGTCTGAGCGCATACAGGGATTGGGACGAAAAGCAGATAAAGAAGGTAGCGAAATCAACACATAAGTTAGATAGACCCCTGGCGATGCACTGTTCGGAAGACGTTAGAGAACCGATCGAAGAAGTGATAGATATGGGCGTGCACCATCTGGTCCACATGGTGGAAGCCACGGAAGAAGACCTGTTACTCTGTGCCGAGGAAGACATACCTGTGGTCATCTGTCCTAGATCGAACTTGTTCTTCGGCAGGATGCCGGACATCCCTAAGATGATACGATGCGGGGTAAACCTTTCCCTAGGTACTGATAACGCGATGATAAGTGATCCTAACATGTTCAGAGAGATGGAGACCGCCTACAGGCTGGGAAAACTGCAGGGAGACGTATCACCGATAGACATATTGATGATGAGCACATGGAATCCCAGGAAGTCTTTAAAACGTCCCTGTATCGAAGAGGAGGAAGAAACGCTGCTCATACTAGAAAAGAAAAAGGGAGATCCCGCCTATAATATTATAAAAGGTTATTCTAGTAGAGATATCATAGACGTTGTTAAGTGGTAAAAAAAATGGTAATTCGAATGTGATAATATGAAGGAGTACGAAAGAGTGATAATCGCGACCGACGGCTCAGAAGAGAACGAGATAGTGATAGATAGAGGACTTTCTCTGGCAAGATTGATCGGAGCCAGCGTTAAAGTGCTTTTCGTTATAGACACCGGAGGATTGTCAGGGATCCCTCCGGACGAGCTCATAACCGCCTTGGAGGGCCACATGGAATCGGAAGCCGAAAGTGTTCTAGGAGATATAGAGGATAGAACTGACGAGATCGGTGTCAAGCTGGAGAAAAGTATAAAAAACGGTGACCCTTCACAGGTGATAGTAGATGAATCCGAAAAAGATGATATCATCGTGCTGGGGCATCATACTCGTACTGGACTTTCTAGACTCTTCAGAGGCAGCACGGCCCAAAAAGTTATAGAGAATGCCGAATGTCCCGTGATGGTTATAAGATTGGAGGATGAATGAATATGGCGGAAAACAAAAAAGTGCAGGAATTGATGACCGAAGATCCGATAGTTGCGGAACTTCCTAACAACAGGAACTCCGTGGTAAAAGAGATGGTAAAAAATCAGGTAACAGGCATGCCAGTGGTTAAGGACGGCGAACTGCGAGGTCTCGTGACCAGGATAGACTTTTTCAATTATCCAGACGAAGACCAATTGGCGTTGATATACAGGAAAGATCAGCCCACCCTTTATCCGGACGACCCTGTGGATAAAGCGGCCGAACTATTTTTGGATCACGACACCCATTATCTGCCGGTGAAAGACGATTCTGGAGCCTGTGTAGGTATTTTGACAACGGCCGATATGCTTCCCTATATCGCGGAACAGAAGATACAGACACCGATAGAAGAAGTGATCGAGCAAAAATGTATCCCTGTTTACGAAAAAACGCCGATAAAAGTGACTATACAGATGATGTCGCTTACCAGCATATATGCATTTCCGGTGGTAGATGAAGATACCGTTCTCACCGGGATAGTGACTGATAGGGACCTGTTCGACCTGACCGAGATCAATGAAGGTACGGCAAAGTCGGAACTAGGTCTTGAAGATGATGAATCCAGCTGGTCGTGGCAGGGGATAAAGAACGTCATGAGGCTCTACTATGAAGAATCCAGGATCGAATTACCCAATTTATCGGTTGAAGACGTCATGGTTAAGGATCCCCTTTTCATATATCATCAAACGGAGATATCTGAAGCAGCCGAGTTGATGAAAGAGAACGATTTTGGCCAACTTCCTGTAGTCGACGAAAGAGATAACTTGGAAAATATGCTGTACGAACTGGACCTTATCCGAGCGGTGCTGTAAATATCACTCAAGATATAAACCAGAGGTTGTACTCATGACGGACAGAGAAGAACTAGAATCCATGTGCAAAAGACGAGGTTTTATCTGGCAGTCGGCCGAGATATACGGGGGAGAAGCGGGTTTCTATGACTACGGCCATCTCGGCGCACGTCTGCTAGATAACTGGAAAAGAGAATGGAAAGAATTCTTTCTCGGTCTGGACGAAAATTATCAAGTGATCCACACACCCAGCATACATCCTTATAGAGTTCTAGAAGCATCGGGCCACGTGGATCATTTTTCGGACGTTATGGTGCGGTGTGAGAGATGCGGCTCTTCTTTCAGAGGCGATCAACTTGTGGAGGAAGAGACCGGCGAGAACGCAGAATGGATGGGCAAAGAAGAGATAAGCGAAAAGATCCTAGAGTTAGATCTCTCATGTCCAGACTGCGGCGGGACCTTCTCTGAACCAGAGGACTTCAACATGATGTTCCAATTAGATATAGGCCCAACCGGTGAAAAGAAAGGATTCCTTCGGCCCGAGACCGCTCAGAGCGCCTATCTCAATTTTAGAAGGGAGTTCAGGGCCCTGCGTAAAAAGATGCCCATGGGCCTAGCCACTATAGGGTCCGCCTTCAGGAACGAGATATCCCCCCGCAGAGGGGTTTATAGGATGCGGGAATTCCAGCAGGCCGAACTGCAGATATTTTTCTTACCAGGGATCCATGACGATATCTACGAAGCAAAATTTGAGGAGATTAAGGATACAAAGGTAAGAATCAAAAGGGCAGAGGCCGAAGAGGCGAAAGAAATCGAATTGCAAGATATAGAGGATATACCCGCTTTTTATCTCTACCACCTTGGCGAGATGTATCGATTCGCCTCTGAAGTTATGGATCTAGACCCTAAAGAGATAAGATTTAGAGAACTCCCGTCGGAGGAAAGAGCATTCTATAACAAGATACATTTCGATCTCGAGGTCGATTTCGATACCATAGGAGGATGGAAAGAGATATCCGGACTTCACTACAGGAGCGATCATGATCTGAAACAGCATCAGGAAGGCTCTAACACTAAACTCTCTGTACCAACGGATAACGGAAGAAAGATACCACACGTGATCGAACTCTCCTACGGTATAGATCGTAATATATGGGCACTCTTGGACAAGGGATATCATCCTGATGACGACCGCGCCTGGCTGGATCTTCCGGGCAGGTTAACCCCTAGACAGGTGGCCGTATTCCCACTAGTGAGAAAAGATGGATTGCCAGAAAAATCGAGAGAAGTTTATGACGTATTGGATGATGATCTTTTGGCGCACTGGGAAAAGAGCGGGTCCATCGGTAAAAGATACGCAAGGAACGACGAAGTAGGGACACGCTACTGCGTGACCATAGATTACGATACTTTGGAGGACGATACGGTCACGATAAGAGACGTAGAGAGTACTGAACAGATCAGGGTCTCCATCGACGAGATCGATGAGATAATAGAAGGGTTGATAGAAGGAGAGAAAAGTTTTCAGTATCACCAGAAATCATAAATTGATAAGTCTGAGGTAACACTAAAACAAAAACAGATCAGGAAGATTTTTCTTTTATAGATTCCAGTTCGCTGATAACGTTCCAGATAAGCGTTCTTCCGTGGAGTGGTATATTTGGATCGTCGGCAAGTTCTTCCAATTTGAATATCGAAGATGCTATCCTAACGTCCAGTTCGTCGTTGGATTCGAGTAACATCTCACTGCACTCTTCGGCTCCTTCTCTGATATTCCTTGGTATGGAATCGTCTTCCATTATGTTATCCATCTTCTTGCATACCCTTTCCAACTCTTCGTCAACATCGCTCATGGCATCCACCTCTTCTTCATTCGTCTTTGTTTTGGTTTTTGTATTCATCTTCATCCTTCAATGTGTCGACTCTCAGTTCATACTGATCACGAACAATATAATGAACAACTTTTTCTTTAAGTTGCCTATTGGGGCTCCGTGATTAATATACCTTTCGATACGTGAATCTTGGAGCCGTATTGGAGTAATAACACGTTAGATTAAAAACCTTCGGTCGAGAGTAAGGGGGGCACTACCCCCTCGCCCTCAAGCGAATCCCGGATGAAGGATTCTTTATACTATACGGAGGATGCCCCGATCTAGATCTATTCGTCATAGTGCGTATCGCAACCGAGTTTTCGGTAAACTTCCTTCCAGCTATAGTGATCGTCTTCTTCTTTCATTTGAATCACATCTTAAACAAATAGTTCCTTATTTAAAAAGGTGAGATCGGGAGGGGGGTAACCGAAAGTTGATTAAATAAGAGCCTGATTTATACCTCTGTACATGTACGGCGGCATCGATCTTGCGGCGAAAGTAGAGAACAAGACGGGCATCTGCACACTCACGAGTGATGACGAGGTTAAACTTGAAACCGTCTTCAAGGATAAAACGATATTGAAGAGGATGGAAGATTGTTCCGTGGTAGCTATAGACGCTCCACTTTCAACGACTGAAAAACCTTTCAGGGCAGCGGAAAGGGAATTGATGGATGAATTTGGACCCATGCTTCCTTTGAATACTCCTGGTATGAGATCGCTCTGTGAAAGGGCTGTAAAGTTGAAAGAAGACTTGGAGAAAAAAACTGATACTTTCTTGATAGAGACTTATCCACGGGCGGTCGAAAAGATACTCAATTTGAGTAGAGAAAAACTGAATATGAATTTCAAGAACGAGCACGAATACGACGCCTACCTATGTGCCGTTACGGCAAAAAGGTATGTTGAAAACGAATACGATGAATTTGGTGAGAAGGGAGAGACCATGATCTTACCGCTTTTGAATGAATAAGAAGTATATAGGACAAAATCAATAGATTACGGAGGAGATGACAATCGATGGAGTATAATAGATCAGGAGAAGAGGGAGAGAAGATCTCGGAACTGGGTATAGGATGCTATGCATTGAGCGGGGTCTATGGAGACGTAGATAAGGACAGATTCAAAGCAACCTTGAGTTACGCGAGGGAGCTGGGTATGAATTATTTCGATACTGCCGCAGCTTATGGGGACGTAGCCGAAAAGATATTGGGTGAAGTGGTCAAACCGCAGAGGGAAGAACTGATTCTTTCGACCAAAATAGGATTATCTCCAAAGGATGGATCACCCCCTCTCAGCTTTGAGAACGTAAAAGCTTCCTGCGAAAGGAGTTTAGAGAGGTTACAGACCGATCATATAGACATATATTTCGTTCATTTTGACGATCCACAAACCGAGGTTACCGAGACTGTAGCCGCTTTAGACGAACTTAAAGAGGACGGCAAGATAAGACACTACGGTGTTAGTCATCTCCCTATAAAAAGTGTCGAGGAATACTTGAAGGAAGGCGACGTAACATTCTGCATGACGGAGTTGAGCGCCGCAGCAAGAGAGAGTAGGAAGAGACAACTCCCTCTGTGCCGAAAGCATGGCGCCGAAGTGATTGCCTTCAGCGTCACGGGTAGAGGTATCCTAACAAGTAGATTCGACGGAACTGAAAGATTTGAAAAGAATGATATACGAAGTATGGACCCCATGTTCAAAAAGGAAAGATTAAGGTCCAATCTACGCATAAGAGATGAATTGAAAGAGCTCGGAGAAAAGTATGATAAAACTCCTGTTCAGGTTGCTATAAATTGGGTACTATCCCAAAAAGGTGTGATCAGCGCACTTACGGGTCCGTCTTCTAAGGAGCATCTTGAAGAGAACGCTGGAGGGTCGGGCTGGAACCTTGAAAGGGATGATCTGAACCGATTAGAGTCCTTTTTGGAAAAAGAGGACGATATACTCGAAAAAAGAGAAAAGGAGATCATCGAAGAAGTGCTGAATAACGAACCTTCCGAAGGTGTAGAAGAGGCTTTCAACGATCTTGTTTATGTTATGGAAGTCTCGAGTAGTAGAGGCATCGTCGACGAAAGAGAAATCGAGCCGGTCTTTCGAAAGCTCTTTTCGCTTCGAAAAAAAGGAGATCTCAAAAGCTCTAACATAAAGGAAATACGCCAAAGACTGAAAGAGATCATACCCACGTAGTTTTAACCGACTTCTTCAACTGGAACAAGCACCTTCAGTTCAGATCCTTCTAAGTTCTCTACACCCCTGAATTTCTCTTCGTGAAAACACTGAACATGGAATACCTTATCTTCAAAATATCTTATCCAATAATCGTCATGGGGAAACCAATCTTGCAGTATGTCTTCCTCCCAAGTTTTTATTTCTTCTCCTTTCAACTTGAATGAGATGTACTTTCCCGCAGGAAGGACTTTGCCGGACAGTTCGAGAGGGATGTCATCTAGATCCTCAAGTTCTACTCCTACAAAGATCGATAGTTTTCCCTCCTTCTTCAGTTCCTCTTCATCCCATATCTGTATCTCATAAGAGAGATCAGGACAGACTACTTTATCTTCTATAATACTCCATCTGCTTCGGCAAAAGGTAGCGAATCTGAACCAAAGCCGGTCGATCTGGTCTTCTATAGTCATGTCTTCTTGTTCGATATCGCCGTAATACTGAAGACCGGCCAAGTACATTTTTTCTTTCTTGATCACTTCGTATTCCATCTTGATCAGTTGTTCTAGAATACTCGTTTCTTAATAATATTTTTGGATCTACACTTTTAAGGATGTGAAAGACTCGATAGAAAATGAAACAAAAGAATTAAACAATATGAATCTATAAGTTTACAAAAACGATCCAACCAAAGGTGTAAAAAGATGGAATTAGAAGAAGTTTCCAAGATAGGTAAATCCTTGATAGACGAAGTGAGTAAAGCTATCGTAGGTAAAAAATCAGTTCTTCAGAAGACCCTTCTGGGGATCCTAGCCAACGGTAATATACTATTCGAAGATTATCCTGGCCTTGCTAAGACTTTACTTTCGAACTGCTTTTCTCAAACATTAGGTTGTGATTTCAAAAGGATCCAGTTCACCCCTGATCTTCTACCTGCTGATATAACCGGTTCTTTCATTTACGACAAAAATACCGGTGACTTCAAGATGAGGAAAGGGCCTATCTTCACGAACATCCTTTTGGCCGACGAAGTCAACAGGGCACCGCCTAAAACACAAGCTGCACTTTTAGAAGCGATGCAGGAAAAACAGACCACTATCGAGGGTGAAACTCACAAGCTCGAAGATCCTTTCATAGTTATAGCTACCCAGAACCCGATAGAATACGAAGGAACGTACCCTTTACCCGAAGCCCAGGTCGATAGGTTCTTACTAAGATTGGCTGTAGGTTACCCCTCGGCTAAAGACGAGGTCGAGATCCTTAGAAGGAGAAAGGAGAGAAAGACCGATGTGGTAGAACTTGATAAGATAACGAACCCTGGTACCCTTATAGATATGCAGGAGAAGATAGAGGATGTTCATCTCGACGACGATATAAAGAGATATATAGTCAACATAGTGCAGAAGACTAGGAAGAACAAGGACGTCGAGGTGGGATCCAGCCCTAGAGGGAGCTTAGCTCTCATGAAATTATCCATGGCCAACGCGGCTTTGAGAGGAAGGGATTACGTTGTGCCCGACGATGTGAAGTTCATAACTAAAGAGGCTTTGTCCCACCGTTTGGTATTGAAACCGGGACCCGCTATAAAGGGAGTCAAAGAAGAAGAGATAATAGCCAAAACTCTGAAAGAGGTACCGGTGCCGAAGATAGAGTGATGGGGTAAAAAAGCGCCGTCGGGCGGATTCGAACCGCCAACCGCTCGGTTAACAGCCGAGTGCTCTGCCTGTTAAGCTACGACGGCCTGTGAAAATGATGCCGGATACACTCAACGTGAACAATCCTAATAGGGTATCATATTAAATTTTTTTTATCGATCCGCCTTTTTCGCCTAAAATATATCATCTTTCTGAAACCGTATCTATCAACTCTTCTAAAGTTTCCTTCATATTCTTAAGATCTTCTAACAGTACTTTTTCAAATTTATCGTGTTTCTCCGTCAATCTAGCTCCCGCGGCCGTGGGTTCGATGATCTTTTCTTTTTCAAGCAGTCTCAGAGAGTATCGCACCTTGTGCTCCTCCAAGCTCAACTCCTCACTCAATTTACTTATCCCTATAGGCTGCATCTTTTTAACGGCTGAAAGGATCTTGATAGTCCTTTTCAACAGATCCATCTCAGATTCTATCTCGTCTGTCACTGAATGCTCGACCATCTTATGCCTCGTAAAGATGATACCTTAAACGATATATAAAATAAATGGTGCCTCAATCTTTCGTTTCTTTACGCTCCAATATTTCGATCCTCTCGAATATTTCCTGGATCCTCTTTTCCGTTAAACCTATCAACGGTCTTAGGATCAGTATTTTCTTTTCACCAGAGAGGTCGTCTGATGAGAGCTCACCTAACGTTTGACCCAAAACGACGCCTTTTACCTCGTCAGGAAATTCCAAAGCCATCATCTCGTCGAGATCTGCGATCTCCTTCTCTCTAAGGTTCGGTTCCCATCTATCCAGCTTTTTTATCCATCTGGAAGAAGGATGGTACACATAAGGCCTTGCTCCTCTTTTCATCATAAGCCAGGTAGCGATGAAGTCGTTTTTATCTTCAACATATGAAGCGACTTTTCCCTGTGAACTCAACGGAAGGCCTCCGGGTCCTTGAAAAATTTGAGTAAACACATAAGCACTCGAATGCCTTATCTCTATATGGAATCCATGTTCAGGTTCATCTAGGTCCACCTCGAGCTCGGGATCTTCATCGAGTATCACGTCTCCTATCTCCGCTTCAACATCCTGACTGTCATATTCGTGTTCTCCTACTCTTCTAGCCCTTACTGCAAAGGTACCAGAGATCTTATCCCCGAATATCCTACCCTCCTTTCTCAGTTCTTCCAACTCGGAACTCACCTCTTTTGCTCTACTGTAAGAAGTTAGTCCGAAGATACGTGAGAAAAGGTAGGAATTTTTTTTCAAGGCATAGGCGAATATCCTGCCGCGCCCTCTTCTTTCCATGATGACTTCTTCTTCTCTAGAGAGAAATGTCCGCTCTATGTTCTGGATCAAGATATCTTCAAAATGTTTTCTAACGTTGGGGCTTTTCGTCCCGATCTCTCCGTATCTCAGAAGGTGAAGTTCCAATTCGTCCACGTTCGTCATTTGAACACAGCGTTCAGGTTATCTATGAATATTTTCCTTTTTTGCTCCTCGGTTATGTCTGCGGCGGAGACGACCGTTCTCTGCACCTCGTAGTTAAGGTAGGGAAAATCGGAGCCGAAAACTATCCTTTCTGGTATCTTTTCGACCGCATGTTCCAACATGTAAACTCTCGTTCCGGAAGTGTCGACGAAAACGTTGTCGTGTTCCTCCGCCACGGATATACATCCTTCGTTCAGGTGTCCTAGGATCAACTTCATATCTTGTCTTTCCTCGAGTACATGATTCCAATGACCGGGCGAAGAAAAGTTGGTTCCAGTATGGGGTAACAGAACTAACTCGTTTTCATAGATGACGTCGAACAATCCTTCAAAGTTGGGATGATCCGGACGAAAGGTCTCTACGAAGGGGTGAAGTTTTATGCCGTCTAGCCCAATCTTCACGCATCGTTTAACCTCTAAGATCGCTTCGTCTCCTCTTCTAGGGTCGACTCTACCGAATCCTATCAGCCGATCCGGATACACCTCCACGGCTTCAGCTATGTAGTCGTTGGTCTCCGGGTACTTATCGCCGACACATGGATTCGGAAAGACGACCGCTTTTTTTATGCCGTGCTCATCCATACTTTCTATTAAGGTATCGGTTTCGACGGAAGGTTCCACGTAAGGCAGCCACTCGCCAGAAGGTCCTAGATGTACGTGAGCATCTAGGATTTTATCGTAAAACTCTTTCACATTACCAGCCTCCTCGATGGATGAGCTCTTCGATATCCATCTTCGGCGGCTCTTTCGGGTCCTTCGCCGGAACGCCTATGGGTATCATCGCTACAGGTCTCACACCATTAGGTATTTCTAGCTGCTCCGCCACTTTTTTTTCATCGAAGGCCCCTATCCATACTGCGGCGTACCCCTTATCGACCACCGCTAGAAGCATGTTCTGTACGGCAGCGGT
>PWHU01000170.1 GCA_003555395.1 Thermoplasmata archaeon | reverse complement strand
CGTATAACCTCAAGTTCCATATCTCGACTTCAGCAGGCACCTCATCTACAGTAACATTTATGGGACTCGTATCATCAGCGTCACTACCATACACCAGTCCAGCGGTCCCGATCACCAGTATCAGAGCGCCAAAAAAAGCCGCAAATTGCGTTTTCCATTTGTCTTGCATTTTTTACCTCACCCCTATTAAAGGGCGAGTCTGATATTTATATCTTCTTCATCGAGTCTAAAATGCTGCATTGTCACGGCGCCTATCTCTTGTAACGCCTGTCTCCGATACCCTCGGGGCCCGCCCTACGTCTTCGAAGAACGGAAGGAACATTGATTTTATATTTGACCGCTTTTTTCTCTTTTATCATGAAGCGCATACTCATAGGGGTCGCATGGCCCTACGCCAACGGCCCTATACACATAGGTCAAGTCGGCGGCTGTTATCTCCCGCCGGATATATTCAGACGCTACCATGAATTGAAAGGCAACAAAGTACTCATGGTCTCGGGATCGGACCAGTTCGGTACTCCCATCACTGTCACTGAAGAAAAGGAAGGTCTGACACCGAAGAAGACCGCTGAAAAGTATCACAAGATAAATTCAAGAGCACTGCGGGACCTAGGCGTGGAATTTTCTCTATTCACATATACCATGAACGATACTCACAAGAGGGTAACCAAGGACATATTCAAAACTCTCTACGAAAAGGATCACATCTATATAGACACGATGGAAACGTTTTACTGCCCAGATTGTGAAAGATTTCTACCCGACAGGTATGTCATAGGTACCTGTCCCGAATGCGGCCAGGAAGATATAGACGGCGACCAGTGTGACGAATGCGGAGTCCTTCTAGACCCAGAAGACCTTTTAGAGCCGGAATGTAAACTATGCTCGGGAGGACCGGAACTCGAAGAGAGCGAACATTTCTTCTTAAAACTCTCTGCGTTCCAAAAGAAGTTGGAAGGATACGTCAAAGATAAAGATCACTGGAAGAATCACGTACTGAACTTCACCAAAGGATGGCTAAAAGAGGGACTCGAAGATCGTCCCATCTCTAGAGACATGGAATGGGGCATCTCAGTACCTATAGAAGGATACGAACACAAGAAGATATACGTGTGGTTCGATGCCGTTATAGGTTACCTTTCGACATCTATCAAATGGTCTGAAGAGGGTGGAGGAGATTGGAGTAAATTCTGGAAGGATCCAGATGCCGAGCATTACTACTTTCTGGCCAAAGATAACATACCATTCCATACGATCATATGGCCCGCTATGCTCATGGGCTATGACGAGGAGCTCAATCTGCCCTACGACGTACCTGCCAACCAGTACATGCGCCTTGGAGGAGAACAGTTCTCCACCTCGAGAGGGCTCATAGTCTCTCTTCCAGACATCTTGAGAGATTTCGACAGCGATCCAGTTCGGTACTACGTAACAACTATAATGCCGGAAGTCAAAGACACTAATTTTACCTGGGAAGAATTCGAAGAGAAGGTCAACACGGAACTCGTAGGAAACCTAGGCAACTTCATCCATCGTGTCCTTTCCTTCACATATTCCTATTTCGGCGAAGTCCCTGAAGCTGGCGAACTCAAAGAAAGAGATAAAAAGATCATCGAACTGATAGAAAAAAGAGTGGATGGTGTCGGTAAAAGTATAGGATCTAGAAAATTCAAAAAAGGTCTGGAAGATCTGATGCAGCTCTCAAGGGCGGGCAACAAATATCTGAACGACGAGGCACCCTGGGATACGATCAAAGAAAACAAAAGAGCCGCGGGTACCACTTTGAACATATCATTAAGGATCGTCAAGGCGCTCTGCATCGCCGGCTCGCCGTATTTACCACACAGCATGGACGAGCTGTGGGATCTTCTCGGCTGCGAAGGGAGCGTTCACGATCGATCTTGGGAAGAAGCTTTAGAACCGCTGCGAGCAGGATCAAAGATCCGAAAGCCAGAACCGCTTTACGACAAGATAAAACTCTCGGAGATGAGAGAGAAAACACGTCTCATAGATTCTTTGAAGAGACTCGATCTTAGAGTAGGAAAGATAACAAAAGTGAAAGAGCATCCTAACGCGGATAAACTCTACGTCTGCAGAGTCAACTTAGGAGACGAAAAGAAGACACTGGTAGCCGGACTCAAACCCTATTATGAAAAAGAAGAGATGGAAGGGAAGAAGATCGTCGTTCTTGCCAATCTCGAACCGGCGACGCTCAGAGGTATAGAGTCCGAGGGTATGATGCTGGCGGCGGAAGACGAAGAACGAGACATCGTTTCACTTCTACAGCCGGAAGGAGAGGTCGGAGAAAATCTTAAAGGTACTGAAAGAGGTGCGGACACCCTATCTTTCAACGATTTCAAGGATCACACCCTTAAAACGGTGAGATGGGAAGACGGAGAACTGCATACGGATAAAGCTGATATAAAACCCGTCGAGAGCGGAAGATTCGAAGGGGTCGGCGTAGCTCTCGTCAGCGGAGAGAGAGGAACACTACTAGAGACCAGTGACGGTATAGTTCGGCCGGATAAAGAGTTACCTCCCGGATGCTTGATAAAGTGATCTGAGAAATATAGGCAAGGGTCACCAAGGTCTTCTGCGCCTTCTTTTTTTCTTCCTGTAGTAGAAAAATACCACCACGGCGGCACCTACAGATAAGACCGCTATGCCCGCGTACAGAGCCCTGTTGGTCTCTCCTTCGACGTAAAACGAGCGTGTAAGGATAACTCTTTCTCTCCCAAAGCCGTAATCCGCTCTAACTTCCATCTCATGTTCCCCTTGATCGAGACCGTGTCTAGACCAGTTGAACTTGACTCTTCTTGTCTCATCAGGGTCCACGTTTCTGATAGTTTGCGTATTTCTGAGTTCACCGTTGATATAGAGTTTCAGTTTTATCTCCTCGAGTTCGTAGT
>PWHU01000009.1 GCA_003555395.1 Thermoplasmata archaeon | reverse complement strand
TATGGGATGAAACCGGTGGCGGAGATACAGTTCATGGGTTTCATGTGGCCGGCGGTGGATCAACTGAGTTCTCACGCCTCCAGATACAGGAACAGGAGCAGAGGACAGTATCACGTTCCCATGGTCCTTCGTGCGCCTTATGGGGGAGGCGTCAAGGCATTGGAACATCATTCGGAAAGTTTCGAGAGCGTACTCGCTCATATACCGGGGTTGAAAGTGGTGATACCTTCTACACCAAAAGACGCTAAAGGACTACTCATATCCAGTATAAGGGATCCTGATCCCGTGGTCTTCTTGGAGCCGAAGAAGCTGTACAGGGCTTTCAAACAGGACGTGCCGGAAGATGACTATGAAGAAGAACTCGGGAAAGCAAGAGTCGTACAAGATGGAGCCGATATCACCTTGGTGGGCTGGGGTGCCATGGTCCCTAAGATGGTCAAAGCCGCCGACCACGTGTCTGGAGAAGGTATAGATGCAGAAGTGATCGATTTGAGGAGTATCTCTCCCTACGATGAAGAGACCGTTCACGAGTCGATCAGGAAGACGGGCAGACTCCTGGTGGTACAGGAAGCCCCTCGAACTTCGGGATTCGGTTCCGAAGTGGTCGCTAGGGCGGTGAAAAAGGAGATGCTGAGTCTGAAGTCTCCTCCGATGCGAGCAACGGGTTTCGACGTTCCGTTCCCGCTCTACAAGATGGAGGACTGGGCCATACCCGACGTCGACAGGATAGTCAAAAAGATAAGGGAGGCGATAGGATGGTAGATCTTTTCAGACTTCCGGATCTGGGCGAAGGGGTCACCGAAGGTACCGTCGTAGAGCTGACGATCGAAGAAGGCGATGAAGTCGATGAAGACCAGGACATAGGAAAGGTCGAGACGGACAAGGCGTTGGTAGATATCTCCTCTCCCTTCTCCGGTACGATTCTTAAAGTTCCGGTCTCTGAAGGAGACGAAGTGAAAGTTGGAGAAGTCATAATCGTTGTAGGAGAAGAAGGTGAAGAGATACCGGAAGAAGAGATGGAGGAAAAAAAGCCGGACAAGATAGAAGAACCGGCGAAACCAAAACCGAAGGATAGAGGTGAGGAGATAAAGGCGACACCCAGGATCAGAAAATTGGCCGAGGAGAAGAGTATAGATCTCGGTGAGATCGAAGGTACCGGTTCAGGCGGAAGGATCACTGAAGAGGACCTTGAGAGAGCGGAGGAAGAGGAAAAGCCGTCCCGGGTAAGATTGAAGCACGATTTTTACGGTGACATCGAACATATAGAATACAAAGGAGTCAGAAAGACGATCGGAGATAAGATGAGCGAGTCCAAGTTTTCAGCACCTCACGCCGCTTCTATGGACGAAGCCGACGTTACCGAACTCTGGGATCTGAGAGAGGAGTTGAAGGAAGAGAGCGAGTCCGGTCTGAGTTTCCTCCCTCTGGTGACTAAAGCCGCTATAGAAGCCTTGAAAGAGAATCCTTTGTTGAACGCTGAACTCGTCGAAGAGCACGAAGACATAATCGTCAAGGACTACTACAACATAGGTATCGCCGTGGCCACCGATAACGGGCTGATGGTTCCTGTTGTAAAACGTGCCGAGTTGAAAGGCGTGTATGAACTGTACGAGGAGATCGTCGAGTTGGCCCAGAAGGCAAAGGACAGGAGTATAGATCTGGCGGATCTGCAGGGCAGTTCCTTCACCATAACGAATTACGGTTCTTTAGGCGGGACTTACGGCGTACCTATAATAAATCCACCTAACGTCGCGGTACTTGGCACTGGTAAGATAAGAGAGTTACCAAGGGTAGTTGAAGGAGATATCGTTCCTAGAAAGGTGATGCAGTTGAGCGTTTCCTTCGACCATAGAGTGGTTGACGGGGCGGAAGTGGCTGAGTTCATGAACACGTTGATAGATTACTTAGAGAACCCGGAGAAGATACCTTTGGAGGGTTCTAAGGACTGAGATTCCAACCCTCTTTCCCATATTTTTTATCGACCAATTCTTCCGCCTTCTCTAGTTCGTCTTCTTGTATCTTTTTTGTGACGTGTTCTTTACCATCCAGTAATCCGTTCTTTATCTTTCGGTAGAACTGGTGGAAAGATATATCGGTCAGCTCGGAGATGCCGACGACCGAATCCATATCGGAAGCTATGTATCGATTCTTTGTGTTGGGTTCCTTCAGCGTGGAGAACATCGTGTCTTCGTCCGGGCTGTATAACAAGGTGCCGTGCTGCAGGACGGCATCTTTGGTTACTTTCTGGGCGTTACCGGAGATCTTTCGATCGGATACGAAAATGCTGTTGGGTTCCACGAACTCCGCGTCTATATTTATGCCGCTCAATATATCTGCCAATCGAGAACATATTTTTCTATAGATCAGGGTGATATCGTCTGGAAAGTAGTTCTTTGGAGCGATGATACTGTAAACGATCTCGTCTCCGGGAGCGTGGTACATAGCCCCGCCGCCGCTGGGCCTTCTTATCACTTTGATGTTCTCCTCTTTACAGAATTCCAGATCGACTTCGTTACTGGTCTTCTGACTCCTCCCTATGGTCACCGCTTTATCTTTCCACTCCCAGAACCGGATCGTCGGTGTTTTCGTCTTTGAAACTTTTTTCAGAAGTACTTCTTCCAAGGCCATAGCCAGGTGAGGATCGTTTTTGCTCCTAGGAATGGATCTCCATTTCATCCGTTTTGTGAAGTTCGAGACCAGATAAATAATTAGCGGATCCCTTGGAAACTTTTATATTGTATTGTAACACTTAATATCCGGAGGATATATGTGAAAAAAGAAGCCATGTATGGTCTGACGGGGATACTCGGACTGTATATCTTGGTCGTGGTTCTATTTCTGTTCTCACCAGATCTAGAATACTTCGATCATAATTTTTTCGTCAGATTCTTCGCATTGACCGGTTTCTACTTTTTGTC
>PWHU01000081.1 GCA_003555395.1 Thermoplasmata archaeon | reverse complement strand
TCGTAATCGAAACGGGCGCCGCTGCTTAACACATGGACCTCTACGCCGCTCACCGAGATCGGTTCTCCGAATTCCAGATCGGGAGCGTTGTTCTTAGATATGTTCACGCCGTCCACTACCGCTACGGTATTCCTACCGATCACTCGGAACTCCTCTTTTTCAAGGTTCCACACCGCGGCTGTGCCTTCTCCTATCCCTATGCCCTTCATAGCCGGATTTTCACTCACGACGTGGATCAACCTGGGAAATCTTCCCCTCTCCGTAAAATGTGTATCTATCACCATATCCGGTATGAAACCCAGTCCCTGGGTCAGTTCGACCTGCCCGTGAACGAAAGGTCTTTTCAGTAGGTCGCCGGAGATCATTATGGTGGTCAAACAGACGGAACCGGCGCTGGTACCTCCGATCAAAGCTCCTTCTTCAAATTTTTCTTTAACCTTCTCTACCAGTTTTGTTCCGCCTAGGAGAGCAGTGATCCGTAACTGGTGACCACCGGTCAAAAAGAAGGCGTCGCTCTTCTCTACCTTCTTTACCGTCTCCTCGCTGTTAGCTTCTTCTCTGTCCTTTGGATCTATAACTACTGTTTTAGAACTGAAGCTTTCGAAAAGTTCTGTATAACCCTGCATGCTCACTTCAGGTGTACCGCTGGCGGTGGGTATGATCCCTATGGTCGGCGTACCGGAAGTTATCTTCTGGGCTATGTTGAAATATTCCTTGAAAAGCGGTGTGTCCGGTCTAAGATCTATGTTGCCTCCCATGGCGATTATACTTCCCTTGCTCATGTTTGTCTATAAGAGCCGGCGTAGATAAACCTTTTCGCCCTAGGACAAGATTAATAGAGAATGTTTCAAATCCCTCACCATGAGCGGTCATAAGTACGATCCAAGTCGAGCAGATTGCTTAGATTCCGAAGAAAGGAAGAGGCCAGAATATATATTTTCATTATTGAAGGTAGAAGAAGACGACGTTATATTGGACCTCGGTGCCGGTACCGGTTTCTTGACTTTTCCCGCCGCCGAGAGAGCAAAGCGCGGAAAAATCTACGCCGTTGATGTGCAGGAAGAGATGGTGAAGAAACTTGAAGAGAGGCTTGAAGAACATGGAGCAAAGAACGTCGAAGTCCTTCTCTCCGAAGAGACCGAGATCCCTTTACCAGATAGCGAGGTAAACAAGACTTTCATGTTGAACGTTCTGCACGAGCTCGACGACTTCTCGACTCTGAATGAAGTCCATAGAGTCATGAAAAAAAACGGCGGACTTTTGATAGTGGATTGGGACAAGCAAAAAGTAACAAAAAACGGCCCTCCTTCGCATGTGAGGTTGACCAAAGAGGAGGCAGTGGAAATTTTGGAGGAAAAAGATTTCAAGATGATCGATACCGGATCAACGCAGGATCACTACTGGGTGATCGGAGAGAGATGAGATAGAATAATATAAATAATATAGGCTGTATGATATCCTATGGAGAATAATGATTCATCTAAACATCTCGGCGCCACGGGTTTTACGCTAGGTCTCGTGGTCGGAACGCCGGTTTGGATAATCACCGGTGCTTTATTCAATATGGGGACTAGCATCGGACTTACCAACGGTGTTGCCGCAGGTATAATCATAGGTTCCATCTGTGCCTTGGGTTTGATAAAAAAGTGGTTCGGTCAAAGAGAATTTCTGATCATACCTTTCGGCATGGGATGGGGAACGCTTGTTGGGATCGCGCTCGGACTCGTGTTCGCGTGGAGTACCGCAGTCGCTTATACCACAGCCTTTTCCGCGGGTGCTATCTCCGGACTAGTAAGTGGGGTCTTGATCGGATCGTTCCTCTGGTTCTCTCTTCGGTATTAAATCAACGCTCCAAATTTTTTAAAATCCTCTCAAAGTAATCCCTCAGATGCTTTTTTTCTTCTTCCTCGAACCCCTCTAGCATCTTGTTTTCCGCTTTTTCGTCCAATTCTTTGATGAGGTCCTCTATCTCATCTTTCCTTTCCGTGAGAAATATCCTCATCGCTCTTTTGTCCTCCTCATCTTTTTCCTTCCTCAGATAGCCCTTTTCCACCAGGCTTTGGATTATCTTGGATGTGGTGGATTTTGAGACGTACAGCATCTCACATATCTCCTTTTGGGTCCTGCCGTCTCCGTTCTTTATAAGCTTGAAGAGAACCGGGAATTCTCCCCTACTGAAATCGTAGGGCTCCATCTCCTTTCGGATAAAGCTGATCAATTTTTTATGAACTATCTGGTGCAGCTTATGTATGGAATCCTCCTCAGAGTAGTCTTCAACCATCTTTTTCCTCCTATCCAACTCTCATATTTTCACACTCAATTATATCCATCATCATTTTTCTTTGTGTGCAGATCGGGTCTAGAAGTCGGTTCGTCGTGTATAACTTTTTCTTTCCACCAACCCATAGAGTAAACGAAGAAGCCGACTCCCGCAGCCACTACGTTGCTGATAGCCATGCCGATCCATACACCGGTAGAATCCATCCCTATGACCAGTGCTAAGATGAAAACGAAAAGTAATCTGAAGGCCCATATCCTGCTAAGATCGAGCACCATCTTTTGCGTCGTATGTCCAGAACCCCCTAAAATATCCGTGATACCCCTGAAGATCCCGAAGAAAGGCATCGATAATGAGAATATAAATAAAAATTCAGCCCCGGAACTGATCACCTCAGGATTTTCAGGTACTATAAAGCCCATGAGGATGTTCCTCGTAAGGAATATCATTACCGCTATCACGGATGTCAGCCCGGCCAAGGCGATGAGTCCTGTCCTTGTAACCTTCTCCGTCCTCTCTATCATGTCGGCGCCGAGGCTCTGACCTACCATGGTACTCATGGCCATGGTCACCCCACCCACGACCAAAAATGTGATGTTGAGTATACGGCTGGCGGCGCCGTAGGCGGCCCCTGCCACATCGGGGTTGGGTAATCTATAGATTATCCCCCAGAGGATAAGGAATCCCAGTGCACTGAAAAATCTTCCCGATGCGGCCGGGATTCCGATCTTGATGAAATGCTTTATCTTGGTGAAGTCCGGGATGAGATATGAGAGCTTGAGTTCTATACCCAATTTGCCTGAGAACATCAAGTAGAAAGAATATATCGCACCCAACGCTCTAGTCCCTATCGTCGCATAAGCGGCACCCTCTAAGCCCATCTTTGGTATCGAATATCCGAAGATCGTCGGAACCGTGAAACTTACAGGACCTAGATTTATAACGGCCCCAGATCCAAATATCAGTATGGGGTCTATCACCATATTTAACACAGAGGTGACCGCCACTATCTTCATGGGCGTGATATTGTCTCCCCACCCTCTCAAGATGAACATGAAAGCGAAGAAAAGGAACATCGCGGGTATGCCCATAAAGATGATCTGTAGATAACTGGTACCGTATGCGGCCAGCTCCGCAGATTCCGGGCCGGTAAGAACTTCTAACAGGATGGGACTGGTAAAGTAGCCTATCACTCCCAAGACGATGGATAAGACGATGACGAGAAAGTAGAGTTGACCCGCGTATTCAGATGCCTTATCATATTTTTTTGCTCCTGTATATTGAGATATCAATGCTAGAGCCGCGATGCCCATCCCGATCTCTACTGACATGATAATGAACACCACGGACCAGGCTTGACTGGCCGCCGTGACCGAGTAACGTGCTTCTTCCGCCGGTAATCTACCCAGCCAGATGGTGTCGACAAGATTGTAAAGAGTCCTTAGAAAAGTGGCCACCATTATGGGCCAGGCCAGTTTGAACATCACCCCTATTGTATTCCCTTCCAAGATCTCGTCCTTACTGGGTCTACCCATCTTTTGTTTGAGTTTTTTATAAACGTTCTTTAGGGTTGAAGGATCGTCGGTCATGGTCCGATACTAGTTTCGCATGAAACGGTCTTATAAAATAGTTTCCTATGAAACGGAATTTGGTAAGCTGTCATTTTTAAAAAGAGTAAAATTTATGTGACGGAAGACGGTCATGACCCGGCTAATGTTTGATCCTTTACAGACTCAGATCTTTCCCTCTTCCATCCTTTTCACGAACGCTCTGCTCCAGCCCAGGTACAAAAGAAAAACGACGATCACTCCCGTTATCGAATATACGAAGTAATAAGCCAGAACCGTAGCGCCGACCCAGATCCAAAAAACGAGGTTATAAAATCATGCTCTCTATAGTGAAGGACACAGATGTTCGTATTTTCTGGGTCCTTCACTAGCAGGGGATGACATTATTTTGTTCCGCAGATAATGTCTTCCCCTATAACATCCTTATTGACCCACAACATGAGAACGATCATAACCGCCAGTTCCGCCGCTTGGATCCACATGATCTAACACTTCCACAGACCTTCTCGGTTTAAAGAGATCAGAGAGGATATATATCTTCTCCCATAGAAGGGCGTGATCGGATCTGATGTTGACGAGGTTTGATAAGATTAAAGTATGAAGAAGTTTATCCACTATAGAACATACCCAGGTGTATAAATATGGATGGAGAGGCGGACCGATTTGGAGATCGAAAGAGACTGCGAAGATCCAGGAGGGAAAAATTGTTAGGAGGCGTATGCGGAGGTTTCGCCGAGTATTTTGATGTAGACCCCGTTCTCGTCAGGATCATATGGATCGTCCTTGCCTTCGCGTCTCTAGGTACGGCCATCTTGATATACATAATCCTATGGGTGATAATGCCAGAAGACCCAGAATATGGTTGGGATTGATCTTGGACGGGGATACGGATGGAGATAGATCTCGACCGGATGTTATCGGGCTCTGATGAAACGTTTCGTACCTTATACGGACCTCTTTCTTTTTTTATCGATCCTTTCAGCGAGATCCTGAGAAAGATCTTCAAGCATGATCTTGCCGGCTCTCTTCGAAGCTTTTCTCGGGTCTCCTAAAACGCCGTTCTCGGTAAAGTACCTGAGACCTTCGGTGAAAAGTTCGGATTCTGACAATTCGCCTTCATAGCCCTTCTCCATCTCATCTCGGTCGACTAGTCCCTCATCTATGGCGAGCATGATCGATGTCTCGGTGGCGCCAGAATGTATCGGCTTCTCTTCGTAATCTATACCGGCTTTTTTGAAAGATTCCAGCATCACCTCGGTGTTCTTTTCCAGGTCCGCAACGGTAATGATCTTCGAATTTTTCATCTCTTCTTTTATCTCGGGAGCAGCGGCCTTGACCGGAGCGAAGTTCCCCCCGTGGAAAGGTACGAGCGCAACGAACTCGAATCCATGCTCGTCGAAAGCTCTACAGTGTTCTTTGACGAGTTCTATGAAAGTTTTATCCGACAGCGAAACGGTCCCGGTAAAATCCATGTGGTGCTGTGAGACTCCGAAAGGTATGGTCGGTCCCATGAGAGCGTAGTCCAACTTGTTCGCTATCCTCTCTCCCAGTTCGTCCGAGATGAAACTGTCGGTATACAGCGGAAGGTGCGGTCCATGCTGTTCGAACGACCCCATCATGATCACAATAGTGTCTTTTCCACCTTCCATCTTCTCTTCCAACTCTTTCCAGCTCATCTCTTCCATCTTCACGTTTTCGCTCATATCCATCGTCAAAGTAAAAGATGTCTTCAAAAATATATCTTTCTGAATTTACTCATCCTAAAGCAGCAAGGAGTACAGAAACGATACCGGTCAAAAATATACCGTCAAAAGTTCCCGCTCCACCTATGCTCAAGGTCCTAGATCCGAGCTTTTCGGCTTTAACCAAGTTCAATATATCCGCTCCTACGAGTACACCCGAAACTCCGGAAACGAAGGCGATGATGGTGTTAGGTTCGCCGGGGAGCAGCACAGCTATAACCGCCGCGATTATGGGAGGTATGAACAGAGGAAGAGTTATGCCGACACCAGGAAGTATCTTGGAGAACCTGTAAGATACCGCACTGACCACTAGGATACCGATCAAGAACTGAGTCCAAAGCTCCAGGTTAGTGAAGATAAGGTAAAAAGAAACGAGCATGGGTATCACCGCACCTCCGAGATTGACAGCTACCGTGGTCTTGGTGATGGTCTTGTCACTCATGCCCGTATATAATAGGCCTAACATCGATCTGGGTCTGTTCATACTGATCGGTCGTTTCAGTTTTTTCGTATAGATAGGTATGTTCACGGTACTTCCCAGCAGAGAGAAAAAAAAGATGGCTATAGTGGCTAAAGGAGAGAAGCCCAAAGCTCTGAAAACTGAGCCGATAACGAGTGATAAAATTACAAGTATGATAAGAAGGAAGAGGAAGAACGTCAGTACCAGCGGCAGCGCGATGAGCCTAGGCCCTTTCATACTCACTTATTTCCTTCCTCGTATCCTCTGTTGAAGGCCTCTATGTTCTTCTCTTCGGTGCCCTCCGGCACCAGTTTAGCCACGGCTTCTTCCATGGAATCTTTACTGACCAGTTTCGTTTTAGCCGTGAAGTAGCCCAGCATCACTATATTGGCGACCATCTTAAGGCCCAGTTCTTCCCCGGCTATTTCAGTGGCGTGAAGTCCTTCGGCCTCTCTCGAAGATTCCACCAGACCGGTATCTATCAGAAGCAGGCCGTCTTCCTTGAGCTCGGAAACGTACGTGTCCAAAGCGGACTGCGACATGGATATCAATATGTCCGGTTCTCTGACCTGTGGATAGTGGACTCTGTCGTCACTTATTATTATGTCGGTGCTGCAGGCGCCTCCTCTGGCCTCGGGGCCGTAACTTTTAGTCAAGGTGACGTCTTTGCCGTCGATGACCGCCGCCTCTCCGAAGATGTGTCCCATCAGGATAACGCCCTGTCCGCCGAAGCCGGAAAAGCGTATCTCTTTTTTCATCCGTCCACCTCCATTTTTTTTCTAGCCTCTCCGAACACTTTACCTCTTTCGTCCTGATAGGTCGGCGCCTCCCTATCGACAAAGTTCCCCACGATTATCTTGCTTTCTGGGTCCTCGGGATCTAAGGCCACTTCGGAAGGATCGGCATCCGGCTTTATCTCGCTGTTCTCTTTGTAGTACTTCATGGTCTCTTTACCAGTCTTCAATCCAACTTTTCGACCATAACCTGTCGGGCAAGGGGAGAGGACTTCGATGAAGCAGAAACCCTGCTTGTTGAGAGCTTCTTCAAAGGATTCGATAAGTTTCTCAACATGATAAGTTGTCCATCTAGCCACGTAAACCGCTCCCGAGCCGGCAGCTACGGCCGGAAGATTGAAGGGCTGTTCGAAACCGCCCCAAGGCGTGGTGGATGTTTTGGCGCCTTGTGGCGTGGTCGGTCCCGCCTGACCCCCCGTCATGCCGTAGTTGAAGTTGTTGACACATATGACGTTGAAATCTACGTTGCGCCTGGCCGCGTGGATAAAATGGTTGCCGCCTATGGCGAAAAGATCGCCGTCTCCGCTGAATACGGTGGTTACAAGGTCCTTGTTCCCGACTTTCAAACCTGTAGCGAAGGGTATGGCCCTACCGTGAGTCACATGGAAGGAATCCACGTCGACGTAACCTGCGGCTCGCCCGCTGCAGCCTATACCGGAGACGACGGCGGTATCTTCGGGAGCTATGTCTGAATTCTTCAGCGCCCTGAGATAAGAGTTCAGTATTATGCCCAATCCGCAGCCCGGGCACCAGATGTGCGGGATCCTGTCCTTTCTCAGGTAATTGTCTAAAGGATGAAGACCGTACGTGCCTTCTTTCTTTGACTTCTGCTCCATATAATCCGGGGAAAACCAATCTCTACTCTTTCTTATGCTCATGATAATCACTCCTTGAAGGCCGGGATCTCTCCACGGTCTATGGCTTCTATCCGGTCTACTATCTCTTCTGGCGTATGGATGGTTCCGCCCATCCTCGGAGCGAGATACGTATCAGATGCGCCACCAGTACACCTCTCCACTTCGTAAACTATCTGGCCGAAGTTTATCTCCGCGACGAGGAACGAATCTATGCCTTCTCTCGCGAGGTCGTAGATCCTCTCCTCAGGGAAGGGCCATATGGTCAATGGTCGAAGAAGACCGACTTTATAGCCCTTTTCTCTCGCCATATCAACCGCTTCGATAGCGGCTCTATAAACGCTGCCGTAGGCCACGATCATCGTATCGGCGTCTTCCACCTTGTACTCTTCATATTCTAGTATATCGTCAGCGTTCTTTCTTATCTTATCTATCAGTCTAGTGACCAGAACGCTCTGGGTTTTTTCGTCTACCGATGGATGTCCTTTCTCGTCATGAGTCAAACCGGTGACGTGGACGGAATAACCGTCTCCGGCATTAGCCATGGGCGGCACTAGATCTTCATCTGGGCGATACGGAAGATATTCTTCCGGAGGATCCTCCGGTTTCTTCCTGTCCACTATCTCTATCTCGTCTTTTGGCGGAACTTCCACTTTCTCCGTCATGTGCGAGACCATCTCGTCTGATAGAATGACTACTGGCAGTCTGTACTTTTCGGCGGTGTTGAACGCTTTTATCGTGTAATCGAAGAGTTCTTGAGGAGATGACGGGGCGTAAACCACCACACCCACGTCTCCGTGGGTTCCCCACCTTGTCTGGTTCACGTCTCCTTGAGCGACCATCGTGGGTAATCCGGTTGAAGGTCCTCCTCTCATCACGTTGACTATAACGCATGGAGTCTCGGTCATCAGGCCTAAACCATAGTTCTCCATCATCAAGCTGAAACCGGGTCCAGAAGTTGCGGTCATCGCTTTCCTCCCTGCCCAGGACGCACCTAAAATCGAAGCTATGCTCGCGAGTTCGTCTTCCATCTGCAGGTAGCTGCCGTGGACCTCGGGAAAACGTTCGCATATCCTCTCTAGTATCTCGGAAGCCGGAGTTATCGGATAGCCCGCAAAGAATCTACATCCTGCGGCTATAGCGCCTTCCGCACAGGCGGTGTTGCCTTCCATGAAATAGGTACCTGGCTCCATCATATCCATTCACCTCTCTCTTCATCTTCTTCCTTCTCTTTGAGATATATAGCGAATTCGGGGCAGACCTTCTCGCACTTCCCACATAACACGCAGTCTCCGGTCATCTTCGGAGGGCGATAGCCTTTTTCCGTGGTATCTTCCGACGCTTCTAATGCCTGGACTGGACAAAATTCGATGCAGAATCCGCATCCCTTGCACCTCTCGGGTATAACGCAGATACTGCCTTCCCTGTTCTTACTTTCAGCGGGATAACACCTCTCACCAGATCCGTTCTCGTCGTCATCTTCTTCTTTTTCACTCATCTATATTCCCTACCTATATGTTTCTTGACGTTAAGAGGACTCAACCACTGTAATTCCATAGATGATAACCTATATAAAAATACTTCACACAGGTCCTGAAACCTTGAATCGGACCGAAGACCGTTTGACATGCCCATGGTGGAGTCCTCATCTGGTCTCGATAGGTGTGTCTTATAAATATGTTACCATTCTTTTCGAGAGGAGATCAACGGGATGAAACTCAGACAGTAGATGCCGTATTCCATGATCTCCTTTATTGATCCCCTACTCGGATCATGACTTTTTTCTTAAGTCGACATCCACGTTTTCGAACTAGGTTCTATAGGATCGAACAATTGAACAAAAATTTGATATGTTTTGAGTAGATTGTTCCCTTGAGTTGAGTCAAGATGCTTATCGATGAGATAGACTTCTATCCTTTGGAGATAGAGAACGAAGAGGTCTTCAAGATCGCCACCGGTACCTCCTTCACCACTGAGAACGTGGTGGTTAGAGTGGAGGGAGAAGGAAAGGTAGGTTGGGGTAGCGGAGCTTCCAACGGCGTGACCCAAGAGACGAACGGATCGATCTTGAGCTGTTTGAAAGAGTTCAGAAGTGAGTTGATCTCCAAGGACGTGGATATAGAGGAAGTATGGAGTGAGTTCAGAGAAATGAATCCGGCGGATCCTTCCGCTCTAGCGGGTCTAGATATAGCGCTTCACGACTTGAAAGGAAAGTTAGAAGGCGAACGAGTCTTCGAACTTTACGGCGGAAAAGACGAGGGCGTAATGACCGATAGAACGATAGGCATAATGGATGAGAAGGAAACTCTAGAGCACCTTAAAGAATACTTGGAGAGCGGTTTCAAGGCTATCAAGATAAAGGTCGGTCTGGACATGAAAAAAGATCTGGAGAGGATACAGGCCGTTAGAGAGGCCGTAGGCTCCGATATAGAGATATATTTGGATGCGAACCAGGGATACTCCGTGGAAGAGGCGAAAGATTTCTGTGACAGGTTGGAAGGACACGGGATCGAATTCGTGGAGCAGCCCGTGGACGAGGAAGACCTGAAGGGATTGAAAGAGGTGACGAAGAACACGTCTATACCTATAGTGGCGGACGAGTCGATGAAGGGCCACGAGAGCGCAGAGAAGATATGCGTCGAAGAAGTGGCGGACATGGTTAACATAAAGCTGATGAAGTGTGGAGGCCTCACGGGCGGCAGGAAGATAGTCGAAGTCATAGAACGCTATGACGTGGAGGCGATGGTGGGCTGTATGCTGGAGATAGAGCAGTCTTTGGCCGCCGCTGTGCACCTTTTCAACTCCAGTGATAATATAAAGTACGCGGATCTAGACGGACACTTCATGCTCCCAGAACCTCTATGCCGTGGGCTCACCTTCGAGAGCGGAAAACTTTTCACTTCGGATAGACCGGGGCTAGGTGTCGAATTGATACCGGAAAAGTTGGAGCGCTATGTTGCATGAACAAAAACGATTTATCGTTTCATCGTGTGGGTTGCTTTGATGGTATCACCCGATTATGAAGAAAAGAGTTTGGTAAACCTGATGAGTTCCGTTCTGAGGAGCATCGGTGCGGATTCGCCGTACGAGCCTTTACCGTCTCTCGACATCCAGGGATTGAAGGAAAAGCGGAACATAGTTCTTTTGATCTTGGACGGACTCGGCTATGAGTATCTGAAAGAGAAGGGGAAGGACACGATACTCAACGAACATCTTGAAGAGAAGTTGACTTCGGTGTTTCCTTCGTCCACCGCTTCCGCGATACCTACGCTCTTTACGGGTCTCGCTCCCCAGGAACACGCGGTGACGGGTTGGTATACCCTGATAAAAGAATTGGGCGTAGTTTCTACTATACTTCCCTTCGAACCCCGCTTCGGCGGGGAGTGTTTGAGCGAGTCTGAAGTGGATATCGATTCCATACTATCTTATGAGCCGCTGATGAAGGAAGTCCCTCGAAAGCGTTATGACGTGACCTTGAAAAAGTTGAAAGATTCGGCATTCAACTCCTTTTACGCCCGGGGCCTCGAACGTAAGGGCTATTCTTCTTTGAAGGAGATGTTTGAAGTCCTTGAAAGGTTACTCAAAGAGGAGGAAAGAAAGTTCATCAGGGCTTATTGGAACGGTTTCGACGCTGCGGCCCACGAAGACGGTATAAACAGCGATTCCGCTGCGAGGCACTTTCTCGCGATCGAGCATCGGCTGAGAGAGTTCGTTGAACGGATAGACCAAACATCTACCACTTTACTAGTCACCTCGGATCACGGATTCATAGATACGGAGAAGGAGCGTGCCTTGAGGCTGAAAGATCATCCTAGTTTCAAGAGATGCCTTACTCTGCCTTTCTGCGGCGACCATCGAACCGTCTTCTGTTACGTACGTCCGTCTAGAACCGAGGAGTTCGAAAACTACTGGGAAGATAATCTGCGGGACTTCTGCGAACTGCATAAGAGCGAGGATCTGGTGGAGAAAGATTATTTCGGCCTTTTTGAACCGAACCCGGATCTTCACGACAGGATAGGCGATTATACTCTTGTGATGAAAGACGATTACATATTCTATGATACGCTTCAGAACGAGGAAGAGCACTTCATGGTAGGTAATCACGGCGGGACTTCCGAGAAGGAGATGTACGTGCCTCTCTCCGTGTTCAAATATAGGGACTGAGTTCGAACAGCTGGATCGCCAAACTCTCTATATATTCGTGGTTCTCCAGCTTTTGAAGAAGATGTTCGGGGATAGAACTCTTTCCTAGGTACGCTCCAGATAAGGCGCAGGTCATGGCCCCTATGGTGTCTCTGTCACCTCTCACCATTATCGCGTTCATCAGCGCCTCTTCGAATGAATGTGGTGCGGCTAAAAAACTGAATATGGAATAAGGAACGGAGCGGTGTATCAATATGTCGGTACCGAGTCTTCGTGCGGCTTCTTCTCTCTTCGTTTCGCTCTCTAAGAGTTCTTTCACTTCTTCTAACGCTTCGGCGAATACTTCAGTTCTAGCTATTTTGGACAATCTTTCAGCGGTCTCTACAGGCTTGAGTCTTTCCGCCGCCGAGGCTTTACAATGATGATCAGATGCTATATTTATCGCTGAAGCCAGCACTGCGGCTCCGTCCTTGCTTAGTTCGTGTGCATGGGTCACTTCGGCGGATCTCTCCGCTTCCTTCACCACTCTTTCTTCGTCTTTGAAGAAGATCCCTACGGGGGCTATCCGCATGGCGGAACCGTTACCCATGGAACCTTCGCCGCCGAAGAGAGTTTTAGCCGCTTCTACGTAACTCTCTTTTTCACCTTTGCTCACCATATCGAATATGTGCGGCGGTCCTTGGCCGTAACCGCGCCACGGTTCTTTTTGAAAGTTCTTCCTGAACGTCTCCCCCAGATGATGCAGGTTCAACTCCCCCTCGTTCTCTATCAGCGATCCCGCTATACCGATCGCCATGGCCGTATCGTCCGTGTATCGTAGCATGTCATTCTCATCAACAGCGGATAACAACTTTTCTCTCGAGGTATATCTGAAAGCTAGTTCACCGATAGCATCGCCCAGAGCGCTGCCCAGCATGCATCCTTTGAATTTATCTAAAACATCCTCTTTTGGGATCTGCAATTTTGATACCTCCAACTATACGATAAATATCTTTTATTTGAGTTATGGGTTTCGAAGACACTACTAAGCGCAGGCTATATATATTTTAAAAACATAACATGAGACAAGATGACTGTTTACGGTATAG
This sequence comes from Thermoplasmata archaeon, assembly GCA_003555395.1. Classification (GTDB taxonomy): domain Archaea; phylum Thermoplasmatota; class Thermoplasmata; order Halarchaeoplasmatales; family Halarchaeoplasmataceae; genus Natronoplasma. The sequence goes on along the minus strand of PWHU01000081.1, from coordinate 31,562 downwards.
AAGAACTCATCCTGCTGCACTTGAAAGACTACGAAGTTCACAAAGAACGGGACGTGGTACCCTTCGGTACGTCTCTGTCGGGTATCGCTAGCGCTATCGAAAACGAGAGAAAAAAGATACACAAAGGTATCGGATCTCTTCTCGAGGAGGGTTTGATCGAAAAGAGAAAGAAGCACGTGAAAGGCAGAAAGAGGAAAAGGCACGTTTACTTTTTGACCGACGAGGGCATCGAAGAAGAAAAAGACTTGAGAGAAAGTATAAAAGATGAAAAGGTCCGTATAAAAGTGGGTCAGAAAGTCAAGAAGATCCCGCTGAAGGAAGTGAGAGATCACCTTGACTTGAAGGATCCCATGCTCAATATCTTGAGCAGGATGGAAAGAGACGGGACGGTACGACTTGACGAAGATATCAGCTCGGAATACGTTTTCGTTGGGAGGAAACAGGAGTTGAACGATCTTTGGAAAAGACTTCAAGAAGTGAAAAGATCCGGTGCCCACACCGTTTTCATCGCCGGCGAAGCGGGCGTGGGGAAAACGAGGATCGTTTCTGAGTTCAAGAGCTACGCTTTGGAGGAAGGTTTCGACTTCCTGGTAGGAACTTGTGTGAAAGAGACCGGGGATCCATATCTTCCTTTCAAGGAGGCTTTTCGCTCTCATCTTAAAAAGAAGGAAGAAGCCCAGATGGACCAAGGTGCAAGGATCGCCTTCATGGGTATGGATAAGACCAGGGATGTACCCACCAAAAAGATGTTCGATGCAGAAAAGGAGGCGACATTTTATGAGACCACTGAATATATAAGGGATCTGGCAAAAGAAAATCCTCTTTTGGTATTTCTTGACGATCTTCACTGGATAGATCGAGCTAGCGCACAGATATTGATGTACATGACGTATAAGCTCGGGTCCGCGCCGGTCCTTTTCGTATGCACGTACAGGCCCGAAGATATAGATGAAAATAAACAGATAAAGGAGATCATCCATCAGATGATCACCATCTATCCTAACGTCTCTCAGATGGAACTTTCGCCTTTAGGTAAAAAGAGTACTGAAAGGATGATAAAAGGTGTGCTTCAGACAAAGGAGGTTCCATCTAAGTATGTAGAATTCGTACACGAAAAGACTGAAGGCAATCCCCTTTTCACCAGGGAGATAGTCAAACACATGGTGGAAGAAGGTATAGTCCGGCCGGACGATGACGTTTATCCTTCCCGTAAGAGTGTCATCGACGTTCCGGAGATAATCAAGGATGTGCTGGAAAGAAGGATAGACCGTTTGAGCGGCGAGGCTAAAAAAGTACTTGACATAGGGAGTGTCTTCGGTGATGAAGTGGACTACAAAGTGCTTTCTGAGGTAGTCGACCTCGACCAGTTCGACCTTCTCGATCAGATGGATATCCTGCTCGAAGCGGACCTATGGCGTGAAAGTCCAGATGAGGAGAAGGTCTATTTTCATAACAGCATATTGAGGGATACGGTCTACAGCAATCTGAGAGGTCTCAAAAAACGGCTTTTACATAAACAGGTCGCCGAGGCCATGGAAAAAGTACACTATGAAGATCTAGATGAGAAATATCCTAAATTGGCCTATCACTACGAGAGAGCCGATGAGTACGAAAAGGCCTGTGACTACTACACAAAAGCGGGAGAGAGAGCTAAGAGCATATATGCCCACGAAGACGCTTTGGAGATGTATCGTAAAGCGCTCTCAACAGCGGAAAAACAGGATGATGGTAGAGATAGGATGCTTGCTATAAGAGAAGAAGCGGCATCGGTCTACAAGACGTTGGGCAGGTACGACAAGTGCGAGGAGTTCCTCCGCTCTATACTCGACAGCGATATCGACAAGAAGAGGGGCCTTAGGACATACAGAAAGTTAGCCGGTATGAAATTGGAACAAAAGTACCTCGATGAAGGTCTAGAATATGCGGATAAAGGGCTCTCACTTTTGGACAAGCACGATAAAGATGAACTCGTACACGAACTTTGTAAACTTCTAAGCAATAAAGGGCAGGCATACATGCACAAAGGAGAGCACGAGAAGGCGAGGATATTGTTCCAGCGTGAGGAAGAGATGGCGTACGAGACCGGCGAGAAAGAGGCCTTGGCCCAGTCCAAGCATGATCTTGGATCTCTCAATTACCTTCAGGGTAACATGGACACGGCAGCGGATCACTTCGGAAAAGCGATAGAGACATGGGAAGAATGCGGTAAAGATGAAAGATTGGCCTCGTCACTCAACAACCTAGCCTTGGTCAAGATGTATCTCAGGGAATGGGATGAAGCGAAAGATTATTTCAGACAGAACCTAGAAAACTTTCAGAAGATGGGAGATATCCTCGGCGTGGGTATAACTCTAAACAATCTCGGCGATATCTATCGAGATAGTGGAAAATTGGATACCGCACTGAAGCACTTCGAAAGGGCCGAAAAAGTCGAAAAGAAAGTAGACTACGAGATAGGTCTTGCTATGTGTTTGAACAATATGGCGATAACTTACAGATTGAAGGGCGAATTGGAAAAAGCCTTGGAACTTCAAAAGAGAAGTCTCGATATGTTCAGAGGAACAGGTAATCCGGTAAGAGTAGGCTGGGTGCTTCAGTCGTTGGGTGATACATATCACGAAAGAGGAGACACGGAGAAGGCTTTAGACTCCCTTAAAGAAGCCTACGGTCTGTTGAAGGACGTGGGAGAAGAATTGGACGTCTCCTCCACTTTGATAACCATGTCTGAAGTTTATCTTGAAAAAGATGAAATAGAAAAGGCGAGAGAGAAGATCGAGAAAGCCCTGCTGCTTTCCAAAAAAATCGATACCGATGAAGTGGAGGGAGAATGCAGAAGAGTGCTCGGAAAGTTATGTAGGGAAGAAGGAAAGATAGATAGGGCGGAGGAAGAGCTGGATAAGGCGGGTGCGATACTCGAAGACATATCGATCATCGAATATTCGAAAGTTCTTTATGAGATGGGTTTACTTTTTCTAGAAAAAGAAGATCACCCCCGGGCCGAAGAAGTGCTCGAAGATGCATCGGAGTATTTTGAAGAGATAGGTATGCAACTTTGGATCGAAAGATGTGATAGAGCTATGAAGGATACCTTGAGATCAGTAGGAGGTTAAGAGCCATGGAACGTGTTCTCGAAGAAGGAAAGATGATAGGTCGCAGGGACGAGTTAGATGTATTTTCTAAAATATTGGCCGAAGTAGAAAACGGAAAAGGAAACACGATTTTTGTTTCAGGCGAACCGGGTGTGGGTAAATCCGAATTGATGAGAGAGATAAAAACCATGGCCGGTGACAGAAGTTTCGATGTTTTGGAGGGTGTATGCAGTGAAACCACGGCCGAACCCTATCTTCCGTTTCAGCAGATATGGATGGATTCGGAGAAAGAAGCTTTGGATTCTCTGTCTTTTACCGTAGGTGAGGAGGACCTATTGGAAGAAAAGGAGGATGTTAAAACTTACAGACAGTACAGAGGAGTAGCTTTCTACGAAACCACGGAACAGCTTAGACAAGCGGTGGGTCAAACTCCACATCTGATAATAATAGAGAATATACATTGGGCCGATAAGGCAACTTTGAATCTCTTCCACTACCTTTCGGATCGACTCAAAAACACACCCATATTGTTTTTAGCAACGTATCAGCCCGGTGAGGCGATCTCTGGTTCTTCTTTCATAGATATGAAGCAGCAGATGTCTCGAAAGAATCTTTTCGACGAGATAGAATTAGAACCTCTTACTTTTGATGAGACTTGGGACCTCGTGAACGATATCACCGGCGTCGAGGACTTGCCTTCTGACTTCGTGGAGATACTGTATGAAAAGACCGAAGGTAACCCACTCTTCATCAAAGAAAGTATACGACAGATGGTCGAATCTAACGTTATCTCTCTAGATGAAGGCGAATTCCCTGAGAAGGAGGAAGAGTTCTCTTTTGCAGGTTTGGTACGTGACGTTGTTGAGAGAAGAGTCTTCAGGATGGACGACCGAGCTAGAGAGATGCTCCAGCTCGGAAGTGTGATCGGAAAAGAGATCCCTTTCTCTCTGCTGGCTAGCGCTTCGAAGATGGATGAATTCGAACTCTTGGACGAGATCGATAAGTTGATAAAAACTAGACTTTGGATAGAAGATCCCATAGAGGACAAATTTTTGTTCTCGCACGAAGTCATCGCCGAGACCGTCTATAATGGTATAGGAAAATGGTTGGAGAAGAAAAGATTACACTTGAGAGTAGCTGAAGCCTTAGAGGATGTCTATGAGGAGGAGTTAGATGAGAGATATGCTCAACTGGCGGAACATTACAAGGAGGCAGAGAGATATCACGAGGCCCTCGACTATTATCTGAAGGGAGCACGGAGAGCGAAAAATGTTTATGCCAATGAGGACGCTATAAGGATGTACGAAGAAGCTAGGGCGATATCGTCCTGGATCGACGACATACAGGAGATGAAAATATTGAAGGAGATGGCAGACGCTTACAGGCTAAACGGCGATTACGAAAAGAGTCAGGATCACCTGTATAAGGCCTTGAGTATCGCTTCTAATTTTAGAGAGGAGCAGAAAATATATCTTGACATAATCAACACTTGGCAGGAGCACGGAGAGTATGAAAAAGCTTTAGACCTCATAGAGAAAAGGCTATCTCTTGAGAACGAGAACAACCTTGAAAAGAGCCAACTGCTCGGAAAGAAGGGTTGGTCATTGATGCAGATGGGCAGCTACGATGAAGCCGTAGAGGCGTTCAACAAGGAAAAAGAGGTCGCTGAAGATCTAGAAGATGAAAAGCAGGTCGCCCAGGCTTACCACGATCTTGGAACCATAGCTCTGATGCGACGAAAACACGAGGATGCCTTAAAGAATCTTGAAAAGGCCAAGGATTTACGTGAACGTATCGACGATCAGATGGGGCTGTCCAGGACGCTCAGCAATCTCTCAGGAGTATTTGCATATATCGGCGACCTTGATAAGGCGTTAGAGGAGTACAAAAGATGTTTAGATATATACCAGGACATGGGTGCCGAAGTCCAAATAGGCGGCATACATAACAACATCGGCCTGATATATCAGAAGAAGGGTGATCACGACAGGGCTTTGAAACACCTGCGGGAATGCTATGATATATCTGAGAAGATGGATAACGAGTTCATAAAGTGCCATACCGTGGTGAACATAGGGGAGGTATACTTCGATAAAGGTGAATACGATAAAGCGCTAGATTACCTGAAAGAGGGCCTAGAGCTGTCCGAAAGGACAGGTCATCTTGACAAAACTGTACAGTGTGAGCGCGTGTGGATACAGTTGGCACTCGAGAGAGGCGACTACAAAATGGCCAAAGAGCATTTGGAAAACCTGGTAGAAGCAACTTCGGATCGAGACGTGGAGAGAGACAGTGCTTTGACGGAGTATTTGAAAGGGGCGGTCCTCCGTGAAAAATGCGACTTTGAGAGCTCAATGGAACATTTTGAAAACGCTTTGGAGATATTTGAAGAGACAGAACCCATGGATATCGGTGCTATGTGCATGTACGATTTCGGTCTGCTGTGCCTGGAGAAAGGACTGGACGAAAAAGCGGAAAGACTGTTTGAAGAAGCTAAAAGCTATTTTGATGAAAGAGGTATGGATCTCTGGATGGAAAAATGTATGGAGTATCTTTGATCAGTTTTTACAACCGAATGTATAAATAATTGATACGATATCGATTTATGAGTGAAAAAATGAATGGTGAAGGACAACAACGGGAACAAAACTATTCCCAGGGATATCAACAGCCTGCTCCTCAACAACAACAGCCGCCTGCTTCGTATCAAGGAAGAGGAGATCTAAAACATACCTTGGGGATCATATTGGTTCTCGGGATGATCATACTGTTGACCGGCGCTATGTTGATATCGGTCTCGGGTTTCATCGACCCTAATCCTGATGATATGGAAGATCGGGAAGACGCCTTCGATAACATCAGGTACCTGCGATCTATAGGTTCTCTACTGATAACTATAGGTATATTCATCCCGGCCATAGGATCGGCATATCTTCTTTACAGCAGGTACGACCTATCCGATCAAGAAAAACTCATGCTGTGTATGGTGGCTAGTGCGTCCATGATCGCATTTGCCCTGGTGATAAACACAGTTCCGTTCGGTATGTTTTTCTGATAAAAACATTTCTTTTTTATTTTTTCTATATTGCAGACCCTAAAAGATATATAATCTAAAATAGATACACTTTTGCCCTGTTACGGTTCAGGATGGACTTATTAGGGCGGAGGAATGATACATTTGCCATATTGTTCGAACTGTGGGTCGGAAGTCGATGAAACAGCCAATTACTGTGGGGACTGCGGGAAGGACCTAAAAGTCGAAGGTGAAGGATCCGAAGGAGGTTCTAGACTCCCTTCTTCGGTACAGAAGATAAAACATCGAGACTCCGGAGATATAGCGGAATGCGGGTCCTGTCACGAGTCGATACCGCGAGATGCGGACGTTTGTCCCGAGTGTGGAACTGAATACGACCCTAATTATGTCCAATGCGGTAAATGCGGCAAACAGATATCGGCAAGATTCGAGGTCTGTCCCAATTGTGGGACAAAATTCAAGAAGATAGAGGCTCACAAGAGCTGGCATGATTTTTGAAAGGGAGTTCTTCCTAACACTTTTATATCATGTGGTTGCTTATAGTTTATAAACACGTCGGTTTAAATTTTCCGAAGATAATAGGTGAAGAAAGCATGAAGGATATGGATAGGAATATGAAGAAAATGATCACTTTTTTTTGCCTGATATTTCTCATTTTAACTGGATTTACCGCAGGAGTGAACGCTCTCGTTAGTGCGGAAGATGCGGTGTTGGAAGAACCACCGTTGGAGAGGGTCCAGTCCGTCGACGCCGACGGTTCCTTGGACGGTATAACGGCAGGATGGGATCAGTCCCCTGTGGAAGGTAACCTACTCATCGCCTTCTCTGGACACCGGGTGGATTATGAAGATCCGTACCTTGACGATGAAGATTGGGACCTTAATGTGGAAGTATATGCGGACCTAGACGATGGCGGTGAACGCCGTGCTGTGGCGATGTGGTCCAAGATCGCCTCTGAAAACGAGCCTGAAGAGGTCACGGTCACATGGGATGAAGATGAGGACGGTCGGAATGGATTTTTCGTCCTCCAGGAATTTCAAGGCCCTTACACGGTCGGATTCGAAGATGCTGCGACCGCTGCTGAGACCGGCGTGGATAATGAGACCGGTTTTCACATAGGAACGACATCCGCACCTTCTTCCTCGAACGTCTTCGTCATAGGCGGTGCCGCATGTCGTGACGGCGGAGACTTTGAAGATCCGAGATTCGATGATGAAAATTTGAGTGACGTAGTTCACGCTATCGGAGATGAAGACGGTTCTGAGGTACACGGTGTCACGGGTTTTACCTCTGTTCACGACGGCGATCACCCTTGGGAGACCACACTCACGTGGGATGGCGGTGAACACTCGAACGTCGGCTTCCTAGCGTTATTTGCACTAGAGGCTGAAGAAGGATCTATCGGTGGAACTGTCTATGGGCATGAGGGAGAGGAAGCCTCCGCCGGTGAAGTGACGCTCTACTTGGACGGCAACGAGGTGGAAACGCACGACCTCTCCGCAGATGCAAGTTATCTGTTCGAAGACCTAAATGCTGACTACACCGAATACGCTTTAGAAGTGACCGAGGTGCCGGCTCATCAAGACGATGTAGTTCAGATCACTTTACCGCCCGGTGAAGATTTGACAGAAGATTTTTACTTGGAGCCGAAAGAAGCGCATGAACTGGTTTATTTAGACCCAGTCGAGACCATGACCGCCGGCAACGAAGAGGGATTCACGATCCAACGGTTGGATGAAGACGGTGACGAGGTGACGATGGGGGATCTGACAATCGGTCTTACAACTACTTCTCAAGGTCCCTATGAGTTTAGAGAGGAACCCGGGGGAGAAGTAGTTACAGAAGTGGTGATAAACGATGGTGAGAGTGCAGTGGACTTCTACTACTACGACACAGATGCGGGGGAACACGAGATCACGGGACAAGGTGCAGAGGTGGAATCGGCTGTGACCACTCTAACGGTAGAGTCGGCGGAACTTGAAAATATAGCTATAGAGCCGCAGGAGGAGACCACTACAGCGGGAGGTAACGTGACCTATAACGCTACCGCCTATGATGTATTCGACAACGAGATAGGAGATGTAACGGAAGAGACTAACTGGAGTATAGAAGCTGAAGCAGGAGGCGGATGGGATGCAAACGAGTATACCTCAGAATTCGTCGGAGATTGGGCCGTATATGGTGAGTACAAAGGATCCGAAGATACCGCTCACTTGACGGTAGAGGCCGCGGATTTAGAACAAGTGACTATCTATCCTTCCGCTGATCGATCCGTATCTATTGGAGAGGAATTAGAGTTCACTGTAGAAGGCAATGATAGATACGGTAACTTGATAACGGACGATGTGACGGAGTTCGAGTGGGAGAATATATCTGAAGTTGATGGCGAAGAGAACGTAGCGATCTTTTACGAAGAAAAGAGCGGAGAGTATGATGTTTCAGCCACCTTTGAAGGAGTAGTATCTCCCGTGACTACTTTGACCGTGGAAGAGAAGGAAAAGTATGACCTTACTATAAGTATTGAAGGAGAGGGTTCTACCGAGCCTGAGGAAGGTACACATACCTACGAAGAAGGAGAGGAAGTCACTGTCGAAGCTATCTCCGCTGAGAGTTGGGCCTTCAGTCACTGGTCCGGTGACGTAACCAGCGATGAAGAGAAGGAGATAACCATAGTGATGGATGAAGATAAAGAGGTAACTGTGCACTTCAAAGAAGACATCACTAAGTATAACCTTACCATTAACGAAGAGGAAGGCGGCACCACGGATCCTGAGCATGGGACATACAGTTATCCCGAGGGGGAGATGATCTTGATACGAGCGGTTCCTGAGGAAGGATGGAACTTCACAGAGTGGTCAGGAGACGTGCCCGAAGGAGAGGAAGAGGAGAAGGAGATAACCATAGTGATGGATGAAGATAAGACTTTGACAGCACACTTCATCCGACTCTATGGCCTTACGGTTGATTTAGAAGGTCAAGGAGATGTAGAGCTATATCCTGATGAAGATGAATACGAGGAAGGGACCGAAGTTGTGCTTACCGCCGAGCCGGAAGACGGTTGGAAGTTCGTCGAATGGACCGGTGAACACGAAGCAGACGAAAAGGAGATTAGTATCACTATAGAAGATGACATATCTATCACTGTGCATTTTGAAGAAGAAGCGGAGGAAAGTACACTGCTGCCTGTGGAATTTTGGCTTGTGGGCCTTTTAGCCATGATCGTCCCCGTAATCTTATTATTCTTCATTCTGTTTTATAATAGTGAATCACATGATGTTTCAGTCACTGGGCCGGAAGATCAGATCGAGATGGAACTCGATAGAAGTTATACATACGATTTCGTAGTTACCAATCACGGTAAAGGGAGCGAGACCTACGAACTTGCAGTTGAATCGTCTACAAGGGGCTGGAAAACGGAAGTAGAGGATGAGATAGTAGTGGAAGGAGAGAGCGACGAACTCGTTCTCGTCAATGTAGATATACCTCGATCCGCAGAGAAAGGGGAGAGTTCGGAAGTCTGTTTAAGAGCTGTGCACAAAGAGGACGAAGATGTGAGAGACCACTACAAATTGAATATCACCTATGAGGGTGAAGAGACGAAAGGGAGTCAAGAGTTCGATACATGGAGACCTGAAAAAGAATTTGAACCTGAAGATGTGCAAGAGACAGAGGAGATCACCGAGGCAACGGCTAGAAGAGAAAAACCACTTCCTACGCCTGTATCGAAGGAAGAGGAAGTAGAGTATACTGAAAAAGAAGTAGAAGAAGATGAAGGAACCCCTGAAGAGATATCGAAAGAGGAAGCTTTAGAAGAACTTAAGCGGCTCAAAGGGGTCGGATCTTCTAAAGCCGAAAATCTTTACGAAGAGGGCTATCGTTCCATAGAAGATATGAAAGACGTTTCGAAAGAGGACCTGAAAGAAGTTAAAGGCATCGGACCCAGCTTATCAAGGAAGATCCTTAACTCATTGGAAGAATTAAAAAAAGAAAAATAAAACTAATCGTTTAGCTCGATCTCACACTTCTCCGCCCAAAATTCCATGCCCATCTCATCAGCCATCTGTACTGCCTTACATAACTCACGTTCGGCTTCTTTTTTCCTCCCCATCTTTTTCAACAACAATCCATATTCATGGAGGAGCGGCGGAATCTCGACCTTTTCGCCGACTTCTTCCAATAAATTTTTACCTTTCTGGAACTCTTTTTCTGCTCTAACAAATTTTTCTTTCTCCCTATATACCATTCCCAGAACTCTGTGAGCTGTGGCTTCCATGCTTTCAACTCCTACTTCCTCGGCCCTATCGACAGCTTCTTCGGCTTTCACAAACGCCTCCTCTAAATCGCCTTCCAAAAGCTTAGTTTCTGCGAGACCGCTCAAAGCGTCTATACTGTAGAGCTTTGCCCCGATATCTTCGCATATATTTAGACTGTGTTCAAAATGTTCCAAAGCCTCTTCGAATTCCTCTTTGAGCAGGTGAACTCTCCCTAAATTACTGAGAGAAGATGCGATCCCTCTTTTATCTCCTATCATCTCTTCTATTTGCATACTACGCTTATATTTCTCCACCGCTTTATCAAGTTCACCGCTGCGAAGGTAAAGTGTGCCTATATTATTAAAAGAGATAGCGGTCCCCCATTTGTCACCTATCTTCTTGTCTATATCTAGCCCCTTCTTGTGATACTCAAGAGCCTTATTCAATTCTCCTTTACCGTCATAGAGTATACCTAGATTGTTTAAAGTGCTTGCTAAACCAGACTCGTCATCGATCTTTTTTCTCATCTCAAGAGCGTTCTGCAGATGGACCAAGGCTGCTTCATAGTTACCTAGCTGTAGATAAACGGTGCCCATATCGTGCTGTGCTTGAGCAGCCTCTTTTTTATCACCTAAGGTCTCGGCGATGTTTATCCTGCGGGAGAATATGTCTTCAGCCTTGTCATATTCCCCTTTCCTCAACAACGCCCAGCCTTTACTTCCAAGCAGTTTTGTACCTTCCACACTCGATTCCTGATCCACCATTTTGAATCCTTTTTCGCATTCCTGCAGAGAACTGTCAAAATCGCCTTTTTCTTCGTAAACTTTTGCTATCTTCCTGCATAGGCCGGCCTTTTTTTCTCCCTTTCGAGCTGTATCTATACCTCTCTTGTAATACTCTACAGCTTCTTCGTACTCCCCTATGATCCTGTTAGCGTCGCCTATCTTCTCGAGCACTGTGATCTTCTCGATACTAGTGTCCTCATCACTTCTCTCCAAAAGTTCACAGGCATGCTGATACATCTGGATGGCATCTTCGTGTGCGTAAACTTCTTCGGCCTCTTGTCCGGCCTTGTAGTAATTTTCGACCGCTTTCCCGTAGTTTTTTCCTTTTTCGTAGTGATAAGCTAAATCTGAATAATAATTTTCGAGTTCTCCGCGTTGCTTGTATAACTCTCTCATCCCTTTCGCGACCAACTGGTGGATCTTCTCCCTCTTTCTCATCGAGATCCCATCGAAGATCGCCTTATGTATTAAACCATGTGAGAAGATGAAATTTTCTGAAGAAAAGTCCTCGTATATCAGGCCGGTCTTATCCAAGTTATCTAGATGGTCTAGCAGATCGAGTTCATCCATCTTCACCATTTTTGTCAACAGTTCGAAAGGAACTTTTTCTCCGATAACTGCTGCCCTATACAAAACTCTCTCAGCAGTATCACTCAATCTCCTGATCCTTCTGTTGACAATGTCGTCGATAACGTCCAACATATCTGCGGTTTCTACTCTTTCAGGATATTCTCCTTTCTCTAGGTCCACCTCCCCTTCTTCTAACATCTGCTTTAAGACCTCACGTATGAAAAGAGGATTCCCCTCGGCAGTATCATGCACCAATTCAACAAAACCGTCCGGTGGGTCTTCACTTCCTATTTCGCCTTCTATGATCACTCTCGTGTCGTCGCTATCAAGCGGCTCTAACTGTAACTCATAGAAGAGACGTTCACGCACCATTCTCCTCTTGAATTCCACCAAGGCGTGGTCTTCTATCACGTCCTCGGATCGAAAAGCCACGATGAAAAGTACAGGAGAATCTGAAAGTTCTTTCATCATATAGTGTAAGAGCTGTAAAGTCGCTTGATCGGACCACTGCATATCGTCTAACAGTACTAAGAGAGGTTTTCTAGAAGCTATTTCTCTTACCCTCTCTGTACTCTTGTTCCAGTCCGCCGTCCTCTCGGCGTCGAACATCTTCTTATCTTCTACTTTTATACTCTTTTCACCTACCGACGTACCCAGCAACGCCATGCTGGTAAAATCTTCGATATCCTCACTTCTTTTTTCCATATATTCTTCAAAGGCTTCCCTTAAAGGCAGGTATGGCTCAGAAGTGTCGTAGTGAGCACTGCCCGCTAGAAATTCGAAGCCGTGTGAAGTCGCGTAGTCTTTAAATTCAGATACTAACCGTGTCTTTCCAACTCCGGCGTCACCTGTAACAAAGATGATAGAGCACCCCTGCTCCTCAACTTTCTGCATCACTTCCTTGAGCTTCTCAAGCTCGTCTTCACGTCCTACGAAGATATCTTCTCTATTCTCTACTTCTCTAGTAAGGTCGATCAAACCGTCTTCGTTCATCTTCTTCAAACCGGACAGCATGGGATGTTCGTCGTCAGTATACCCGTGGATGTCCTCTAATCTCACCCTCTCTTCACCATCTCTGGTCTTCACGGTGACCTCTTTCTCACCTAAGGACTCACGAAGCTCATCCTCCGCTTTTTCATAGCCTTCTTCAGTGGGAAAGTAAACTTTCCTGTCGCGCTGGAGACCTACTACGGACCGAGCTTCACGTTTCACTAATCCCTGCTGTATCAATTCTTCTAAACAATCCCCTACACGATCATAATTCAGGTCTATACTTTCAGATATACCTCTTTGGCACACGCCGTGGGGGACGACATCTTCACTCTCATATTCCTTATGATGCGAGAGGTGAAGTAGTATCTTGTCTCTGTCGCTTATTTTTTTCATATTTTTCATCACTAGTAAGGTAGTTCTTCGATGTGTGTAAGAGGCAAATCGTTTTTGATATATATAAAATCCACGCTCGATAATATTAGGCATATTTTTTATTATTCGGTCGAGATCATCCTCTTTTACATCACATAGAATCTTTGTGGATCTACATTTTCCGGAGATTATAAGTATTGTAAAAGAGATAGTTATATACCTAAAATCATCCCATGGAGCAGGAAAAAATGAAAAAGCAAATTAAATTTTTCCCTATTCTGGCGGTTCTACTACTTTTAATAGCTACGTTCTCTGGTACGACCATTTTTTCTGCCGGATTAGGTGATTTAAGGTCGAACGAAGGAAACCTTGAATCGGTCATCGCTGAGAGCTGGAACTATGAGGAAACGAGAACGGGTGTGAAGTATAATGATAACGGCTGGGAGATGTATCAGGATACGTGGGAGGTTTACATGAACGACGATACCTATGATCACCTGCACCAAACCGGTAGCTGGGACGGTATACAACCAGGAGACGAGCTCGATGGAAATTATGTCCATCATATATACACTCCAGAAGTATCGACTGACCAGGGATATCTTTACGTAACTAATGATCTCAACATAAACCCGTTGGATATTCCTAATTTCGTTCTACGTGAATTTTACTGCAACGCCGATGCCGACGGTCAGACTGTATTCGTGGGCCTCGATCATGATACTGACGGCAGAAGGACTACGGACCCGGAGAGAGGTCAATTCAAGTGGTCGATCACTTATGAAGTCGTAGATTTTTTACAGGGTCTTAGGACATCAACGGGTGAACCAGTGATAATAATCAGTGGATACAGGAACTTCGGTGGATATTCGCACAGGATGGGTATCGCCGCTGACGCGTACGTTTCGGGATGGCATTGGGAGGATCAACTTCATCATATCCGCGATAATTGGGAGAACTGGGACTCTAGATCTCAGAGGATATCCGGCCTTGGAGCGGGTTATATGGGTGATCACATAATGCATTGGGACGCTAGGGGTACTAGCGTTTATACCTATAACCCATATGACGATCATAATCAGGAGTATACCGCAGGTAATCCGTATCCTTATGAAGAGCAGGGTGAGAGCGCTAGAGACGTGATAAATTTTTATTGGATAGATTATCCTTACACATGGAGTTCCGATTTGGACATATCAGATATTCAGGATGGAACTCCGGAATTCGAACTTTCCGGCTGGTCTGTAAGTCCGGAAACGGTTGAGTCTGACGAGACCGTAACCATAGAGGGCGAGATAACGAACGTGGGCGATGAGACCGGCGACGTGTCTGCAGAACTGTACATAGACGGCGATTATGAATCCACGAATTGGAATACGTTAGATCCTAGCGAGACAGAAACGTTCATGCATACTCATTCGGAGAGCGAAGAAGGCACATACGATGTACATATCCATGCGTGGTGTGGAACAAAGGAAGGGATTGACGACACGTGGCACAGTTCATTCGAGATAGTGGAAGAAGATGAGGATGAAGCTGAACTCGTTCTACGGGATTGGTCGATCGAGCCGGAAGTTGTAGGTTCTGGCGAAACACTAACCATCGAAGGTCAGGTTGAGAATATCGGTGAGGAGACGGGAGTTGATGCTGTAGAACTATACATCGATGATTCTTTTGTAGAGAATGAAAGTGTGAACGTAGAACACGGTGAATCCACTACGGTAACTTTCCAACACTCTGAAGATGATGAGGGCACTTATGACGTTAGAGTCGAGTTTTATCAGCAATTTGATGATCGATGGGAGAGCGAGTTCTCAGTGGAAGAGGAAGATCCTGGTGTTGAATATCGTCTTACGATAGGATCGACGGACGGAGGTAGCGTAGTAGAACCCGTTGAAGGCACGCATACTTATGAAGGAGGAGATGTCGTTGAGTTAGAAGCGGTAGCTGACGAAGGTTACAAATTTGTGAATTGGACTGGCGACGATGGAACAATAGATGATACCTTATCCAACTCGACTACCATAACAATGGAAGACGATCACGATATCACCGCGCACTTTGAAGAGATAGAAGAAGAAGTCGAATTTGAACTAGTTATAGAAGCGGAAGAAGGCGGAACTACAATACCTGAGCCCGATACGTACACTTATACGGAAGGAGAAGACGTGACCGTAGAAGCTATACCTGAAGACGATCGGGTGTTCAGCCACTGGGAAGGCGATGTGCCCGAAGGAGAAGAAGAAAAATCTGAAATAACGATAACTATGGACGACAACAAGCAGATAACAGCACACTTTTTACGTGAACCGTTCTTTGAATTAGATATAGTCGATTACAATAAAGAAGTCGTAGAAGGGGAAGAAGTCGTTGTAGAGTATACCGTAACGAATACTGGAGAAATCCAGGGCAGGCAGACCATCGAATTCAGAGTAGACGGCGAGTTAAAAGATAGTGAAGAAATCACGCTCGGATCCGACGAGGTGTACGAAGGCAATTTTACCTGGCAGTCTGAAGAAAATGGGACTTTCGAACTTGAGATCATCAGTCATGAAGATGAGGATGAGGAGAGTACAACTAGTATTACTGTTTCTGTGATAGAGGAAGAGCAGGAAGAAGATCCTTTCATCGTATGGTGGTCGATTCTTTTATTCGCGGCAGTAGTTATAATCGTCTTAGCATTCTTGATGAAAAGAGAGAAAGCCTAGTCAAGAGGATCATAAAACAATCTCCTGTAACGCAGACCTAGAAAATAGATAAATAACCGGAAAACATTCAAGACTATACAACATGGCCGACAGCATCGTGATAAAGACGGAAGGACTAGTCAAGGAGTTTGGAGACGGTGTAAGAGCAGTTGACGGAGTCTCTTTTGAGATAGAGAGAGGAGAAATCGTGGGCTACCTCGGTCCTAACGGTGCGGGAAAGACCACCACGATAAAGATACTCACCAACCTGATCAAACCAACATCTGGAAGAGCGCTTATCAACGGTTTCGATGTTAACAGACATCCAAAAGACGCGTTGAAGGACGTCGGTTCACTCATAGGCGTACCCGGAGTCTACAGTTACCTGACACCGGCTGAGTTCCTCAACTATTTCGGCAGGGTCTATCGCATGCCTAAAGAAAAGATAGATCAGAGGATAGAGGAAGTGCTGAAGATGGTAGACCTGTTGAAATGGAAGGATTCGAAGATAGGCACATTCAGTACAGGGATGGAGAGAAGATTGGCGATAGCTAGATCTATATTTCACGATCCTTCGATTTTGATATTGGACGAGCCGGTTTTAGGTTTGGATCCAGAGGGTATTAAGGAGATCCGGGAGCTCATAAAGAGCTTTCAAAAGGAGGACGTTACAGTGTTCTTGAGCTCCCACCTTCTAGACGAGGTCAGTAGGGTCTGCGATTCAGTTATCTTCCTCTACGGTGGAAAGGTCATAGAACGAGATTCCGTCAAAAAGATAGACGAGATATTGAAGCAGTACCGCCTGATAGATGTGGAACTTTTGAATTCGATAAATGAGCACGATCTAAATAAGTTGAAAGACATGGAAGTCATCGATCAGGTGCAAAAGCTTGGTGAGAACAGACTGAGACTGACCAAAACCGATGGGGACCCGGTCTCAACTGCTGAGATACTGAGAGAAGTCGTTGAGAACGGATTCAAAGTGGTGTCTTACAGCCCTGAGAGATCAAATCTTGAGGATTTTTACGTCTCGCTGATGAAGGAGAAGGAGGGATCTAGATGAAATCGATAAGAGATGATATCGCTGAAGACCTCTATAACACTTGGCTTACCATATCTTTTGAGTTAAAGAACCACTTTCGGAGGAAACGGGTGATCATCTCATTCTCTCTGGCGGTGATATTACCTCTTATATTTTACGTAGTTCCGAAGATATGGGCCGAATTTCCTGACTCTGCCGACGAGTTTGCCAGCCTCAGCCTCAGTTTCGTCAACCTCCTGATAATAATAGCTGGCTCACTGTTCGCTGGAGACGTCATATCCGGCGAATTCGAAGAGAAGACCGGACTGTTGCTTTTTCCCACACCCCAGAGGCACATGACGATCTTTATCGGAAAGTACATAGGCGCTCTGATCCCAACGATGATGGTCGTATCTATATATTACCTCACAACCTCTGTGGAAGTCATAGGCATCTACGGCACGGGAGCACTCAACCACAACATGGCGAAGTCCTTCCTCGTAGCCTTGGTCTACACCACCAGCGCTGTGAGCGTTGTTTTCTTTTTCAGCAGCCTGCTCCAAAGAAAGATAACCTCTATGCTGTTAGGGTTCTTTTCACTGATGATGATCCTTCCGGTCATAAGCAACGTTCTGCAGTTCATCGTAGAGGTGGAACCTTGGTACATCGTGACTTACTCCGCTGGATTGATCACTGACGTGTTCGCAGTCACCATGACTATAGGTGGAGGACCGGGTGGACAGTTCCTACTTTTCACACCGGACTTTCATTTAGGCCTCGTTGTCATGGTGGTATACACGCTGGTATTTTTGTTTCTAGGTATTTTGATCTCGATCAAGAGGAGGATGAGGTGATATAGATGAGATGTAAGTATTATTTTGTAGTCTTGATCGTCGTGGGGATGATGATGCTCTCATCGACGTTACTATGTTCGTTTCAGGCTGAACCGTCCAAGATGATAGAGCAGGACGTTCCGGACGAGGAAGTCATCGATGTCGGCATATCTAACCTGACTTTTTCGAAGGAAAAACCCAGGGAAGGAGAAAATGTAACCATCTTTGTTACGGTCATGAATAACGAATCTATGGATTTAGGCGAACTGACCTTTATAGACAAGGTGAATATAACCCTGATGCACTTTGAAGACTTTCTGTTTGCCTGGGAGAACATCACCGTGGGGGCGAACAGCTCTAAAACGTTCGAATTCACTTGGCAAGCTACCAGTGGAATGCACAGTTTCACCGCCGTCATGTTCTTTGAGATCCAGCTGTTGAACATGAGCCTGCCTTGGAGCAGCAGATCAGCGATCTTAGAAGTCGATCCGGAACCTATAGGGAACCTGTACTTTCCTGTGGCGATGCTGCTTGTAGTCTTCGGTATCGTCGGCGCAGCAATATTAGCTCCAGCATTCTTTGAGAGGATACCTTATCTCCAACAAAAAAGAAGGTAGTCACTGATCCGTTTCCGCCCTATTAAAATATATCTTGATCTTGACTCCTCCCAACTCTTCGGAGTCCTCGATATCTATGTCACCGTGGTACAACTCCAATATTTTCTTGACGAGATAAAGCCCGAGTCCGGATCCCTTCGAACCTCTACCCTTGTATCTTTTCATCAATATTTTTTGCTTTTCGTCGTCGGGTATACCTTTACCATCGTCTTCCAGCACAACTATGACCTTGTTCGAATCCCGGTGGTTAGATATCTTTATCTCACTGCAGTCAGAATGTATCAGGGAGTTCTCTAGTATATTGGTGAAAAGTTCCTCTAAAAGCTCCCCACCTAGAACATTTTCATCGTCGAATTCGTCGGTCTTTATCTTGATATCCTTTTCTTCAGTTATCGAGTCGACGTTATCGATGCTTCGGTGTACATATCTCTTCAACCTGACCCGGTTCACATCGTCACTATCATTGACCATCCTCAGTTTCTCTATCTTGTTGATGAGACGTTCTTCCTCTCTTACCGAGCTTTGAGCCTTCCAGAGAAGTTTTCTTGCTTCATCGGATATTTCTTCGTCCTCCATTAGCTGTAAGTAGGCCTTAGTTATCTGCAGCTTGTTCTTTATGTCGTGTCTCAAAAGAGAATCCAACAACGCTTCTTTATCTTCTGCTTTCTTACGCTCGGTGATATCTCTGTCTATCCCCCTGTATCCTTCAAGTTCGTCCTCTTCGCTGTAGATAGGAATGGCGGTGGATTCAAGATATATGATAGAACCGTCTTTGTGTTGAAATCTGCCTGGATAGCTTGTCCATCCCTTCCCTTCCTTCAGTATCTCTTTGAAATCGTCTTCGTCTATCTTTTCTTTGTCCTCGTCGGGCCAGAGTTCCCAAGAGGACTTTCCTATTACCTCTTCTACCTCGTAACCTAGGATGTCCTTAACAGCCCGGTTAGAATAGGTGTGGACTCCATCGATATCCATCTCCCAGGCCCAATCGACCATGGAATCTAGAAGAGCGGCGAAATCCTTTTTGACGACAGGATCTTTAACTTTCATTTTGAGTCGTTCTTCACCCAGTCCTTTTTCTTCCTTCTCTTTACACACCATCAAAATCATAATATCCACTTCCACACCCGCCACTACTCCCGTCCTTCTTTGACAACGGCTTTGCCGATGAAGAAATCTTCATGAGATCCCTCTCTTATCATTATATATGCTCTTAGTAAGATATCTACTTTTCCCTTAAAAAACAACGTGGCCTGAAAAGATGCCGGCGATAATAGCACAACTCGAAAAATTTTTATCTTCTTTTTGGCGACCGAAATTGTCACTTTGGACCCTGGAGAGGAACGTTCTTATACTGGGAATTTAAGCCCCGAAGATCTACCATCTGGAAAATACGAATTGATAGGCATTATAACAGGGAAACCAGAATTTAAGGCGTCGTCTTTCATCGAGTTGACCGAGAGTTAAGACATCCATAGAAACTATATATTTCTTCGTTATTTGTTTCACGGTTTGAGATAATATGCAGCAGGATCATGGATATCAGGAGGGAATTGGATATCAACAACCACAGGACTCTGGGCGTAAGCTCAACCACGCTTCTACGCTCCGGAGGATAGGTGCATATGTGATCGACTCGATATTGTTGAGTATTTTAGTGGGGTTAATAGTATTGGTCGTATTTTTTACAGGATTACTGACACTTCCGGACCTTGCAGATCCAGGCGCCGATATTACAGCAATTTACTTCAGTGGGTTCTATCTCTTTTGGTTTTTTCTACACGTATTCATCACACTAGGGTATTTCACCTATCTTGAATCAAGATCCGGTGGAGGAGCTACACTCGCCAAAAGACTTCTGAGTATACAGGTAGTGGATAAACACGGCAGGAATGTGGCTACAAGCAAATCTTTCATCAGAAACATCGCTAGATGGTTATGGAGCCTACCTTGTATCGGTTTTATAATTTTGATAATAGACGTGGTACTTGTAGCGACCAAAAACCAGAGGATAGGCGATAAATTGGCTAAGACCTATGTTGTCAAGGAAGAGGACGGTTCTATCTATAAGCAGACATGGTACCCGATGTCTCAGCAACCACAACAACAGCAACCACAACAACAGCAACCACCACAACAGCAACCACCACAACAGCAGCCACCACAACAGCAACCACCACAACAGCAGCCACCACAACAAAGATATCCTCCTACACCTCCTCCACGAGAGGAAGAAAAGCCCTGTCCCGACTGCGGTGAGCCCATGAAATACATCGATGCGTCTCAACAGTGGTACTGCTACACCTGTGGGAAATACAAATAAGGTCAGGTGAAGAATAAATACTTCGTACATTTTCATTTTCTGAATCTATATATATGAAAAATTTGCAATAAAGTTTACCCCAATTTATAAATAATTTGTACCTCTAGCCAATAAGGAGTCGAATTCGATAAAAGAGGAAAGATATATATGGAAAATATCCTAAAAAATAGAGTATCTGTTTTAGTGATAGCATTTGTACTGGTGATAGGGACCGTCATCCCAGGGATGATGGTTCTTGGAAGTGGAGAGATCGGGGAAGGATCCCCCTTTGAAGCTGATGACAGTGGAAACAGCATAGTTTTGGTGCATGTTTGGAATGAAGAAGAACTTGAAGATATCTCTCAGCACGGCGAGATAATAGATCATTATGGTCGCAACGTGCTGATAGAAACGACACCTAGTGGTGTGCAGGAACTAGAGAGCTCTTATCAGGTCGACAGGTTGGAGCATAGAAACGAGATAAGCGTGAAGGGTTATCATTTCGATACCAACCGTGGTCTTCCTGAACTGGATCCTGAATTGAAGATAGAGGATTACGGATCCGGAACGGAAGGTCTTTACGTGGTAGACATGATAGGTCCCGTTAACCCAGAATGGCGCGCAGAACTTTTAGAGAAAGGTGTTGGGATCGTAAATTATCAGCCCAACTACGCTTACGAAGTGGTCATGACGCCGGAACAGGCAGAGTACGTTGAAGACCTCTTCTTCGTCGATTGGGTAGGCGTCTATCAGCCTGAATTCAAGCTCCATTCTCGACTAGATGAGGCGCTTGATGAGGATATGTCAGTGAACGTGAGGCTGAGACCTGGTTTCGAGCCGAGCAGTTTGATGCAGCTCGAATCCAGAGTTGACGTTATCGGTGCCGAAAACCTTAGAGAGAACGGTTATAGACTCGTTGTGGATGCAGAAGATATGGATGAATTGGAAGACATAGCTATGATGGAGGACATTTATTTTATCTCGCCTTATGTCGAGCCAGAACTTCATGCGGAAATGGATATACAGTTGATAGGCGGCGGGATGTGGTTCATGGATGACGAGTATCCCACTAACGAAGATCTTGATCCAGAGCCGAGAGAAGGAGATCCTCAGGAGCCTTACAGGCTACATGGTGAGTACGGCGCTTATATCAACCAGTTGGGTTACACAGGAGAAGGCCTAACGATCACTACCGCGGACACTGGAATAGGTACCGGAGAAGTTGGCGACTCAGGAGTGAGTGATTTCACAGGTAGGGTCATAGGGGGATACGGTTTCGGACCAGATCCAGATTACTGGGGCGACGGCCATTATCACGGTACGGCATGTACTGGTTTAGTCGCTGGTGATACTCACGGTGGAACAGGAGCTACGTGGGATGAATTCGAAGACGGCGAGATGGAATATTACATGGGACAGGGTTTAGCTTATGATTCCGAGATTTTTGCGACGAAGATCTTCGACGACGGCGGAGGTTTCCTCCCAGATGAATATTATCCTATAGTTGAAGAGCCGGCACAGCGTTCAGACGCGTATATCCACAGCAATTCATGGGGCGCCGGAACTATGGGTTCTTACAGTGATACTGACGAGGTATATGACCAGACTGTTAGAGATGCGGATAGGGACGTTGAAGAAAATAGGCCGATGACGATAACGGTTTCCGCTGGCAACGACGGGGGTAGAGGAGATTATGACCAGGAAACCGGCAGTCCGGGTAACGCTAAGAACGTTATCACCGTTGGAGGTAATCAACCTTACAATCCCGGTTTAGGTTACGAGAATCCTGAGAACATGTATGACGCTAGTTCTCGTGGATGGACTGAAGACAACAGGATTAAACCGGATATAATCGCTCCTTCTGAGAGTGTGATCTCACAGAACACGCCTCAAGATGAACCAGATACATACATCTCGGCAAGCGGAACCTCTTTTGGTAATCCTCTTGCTGCAGGCGCAGCCACGATAGTAGTTGACTGGTATCAGCAAAATTATGGGGAGACTCCGAGTCCGGCTTTGGTTAAAGCTATATTGATAAACACAGCTAACGAGTTGGACCCCGAGATAGGAGACACGAGAGGTCATATTCCAAATAGGGACGAAGGATGGGGAGTCCCAGATATATCAAAGCTTGAATACCCGACCGACGACCCACTAGGATTTGAATTTGTAGATCAAGAAACGCTTTTGGAGACAGGAGATGTTGAGGAATATACGGTTTCTGTTGGCGATGAAGACGAACCGCTGAAAGTGACTCTCACTTGGACGGACAAGAACGCTCTTGAAGGTGACAGCGAAGGCGGAACACCGACTTTGAAGAATAACCTTGATTTAGAAGTCGAGACTCCCGGTGGTGAGGTGATCCGGGGTAATGCGTTCGATCAAACTGGAGACGGTGTAAGCGACGACGGTTTCACTTATCCGGAAGCGGAAGTCATGGCAGACTTCGATTATAACGATGACGGATGGGACGAAGTTAATAACGTTCAGAACGTTTTCATCCATCCCGACGAGTTAGAATCTGGCAGTTATACCGTTAGAGTCATGGGTACCAACGTGCCTGAAGACGCTAACGACGATGGTGAGGCGAATCAGGACTTCGCCTTGAGCGTTTACAACGTGCCGGATGTGACCGTTCCGGACAAAGACGGCGAGATAATGTTCGAGAGAGATGAATACGCTGGAGACGAGGTTGTAGAGATCACGTTGAGTGATGTTATACTAGAAGGGGAAGGAACTCACGATGTCAATATATCTAGTCTAGATGCCGACGGCGAAGAACTCGAGAACATGACCGTCACTCTGGATGAAGTCTTCGACGATGAAGGTGAACCTACCGGTGTTTTCGAAGGTAACGTAACCTTGACCGAAGATCCTGCTGACGAAGGCCTTCACGTGGAACACGACGGCGAGATAATAGGGTGGTACTGGGACGAGGATCCTGGTCATCCCGATGATCTAGAGGAAGGCACGGATTCACAAGGCCTTACTGAGAAGTTGATGCAGGCTGATGATGTAGGGGTTACAGAGATATTATCCCCTGATGAATTGGTGAATACAGAAGCGCAGAGTGTAGAGGTCAACGTTCACAATTTCGGAGATAATGATCAGACGGATGTGCCTGTTAATGTAACGATCGGTCAAGAAGAGATCTTGATTCACGAAGATTTCTCCGGTGAATTCCCGCCGACCGGTTGGGACACGGACGATTGGACCCAATCGGATTCAGATAATGCTGGTGGAGAGCCACCGGAAGCGCATCTGTATTATTTTGACATTGAAGACGATTACTCTTACCTCGAGAGCGCAGCTGTAGATACTTCAGGTGAAGATACACTCTTCCTAGAGTTCAAGTCTTATATAGACTGTTATCAGGACGGACCATTTGACGCCGATGTTTCAGTGAGATCAGAAGATGGAGAAGGTTGGACAGACATAACACCGTGGGAAAATCCAATAACATCGGATGTTGGACCTGACAGTTACCAAGTGGACATAACTGATCACATAGGCCCTGGGACACAGGTCATGTTCGAGTTTGACGGTGATTCTTGGAATATAAATAATTGGTACGTTGATGACGTGATATTTAGCACTGTAGATGAAGAATATACGGATGAAACAACAGTGGACGTCCCCTCCGGTGAGAACGTTACCGCGACATTTGCTGATTGGACACCGAGCGAAGAAGGGAGTTTCTTCATGAACGCTACCACTGAGCTTCAAGGAGACGAAGACCCGAGTAATGATTATG
Organism: Thermoplasmata archaeon; assembly: GCA_003555395.1. Taxonomy (GTDB): domain Archaea; phylum Thermoplasmatota; class Thermoplasmata; order Halarchaeoplasmatales; family Halarchaeoplasmataceae; genus Natronoplasma. The sequence goes on along the minus strand of PWHU01000081.1, from coordinate 7,255 downwards.
AAACGCAAAGTATGATCGTACAGGATATCCATGATGTCGGTATCACGGAGATATTCTCACCGACTGGTTCTGTAATGTTGGATGATACTCATGAGGTGTTTGCCGAGGCCGAGAACTTCGGAACGTTCGACGAGGTAGATGTCCCGGCGAACGCTACGATAGAAGAATTCGTGTATCTGCTCGAAGAGGATTTCGAGGAAGAGATCCCTGCTGACTGGACGATAGAGAATACTACGGAAGAACCCAACACTTGGCACTGGGACGAAACTTGGGATGATATCCCGATGGCTACCGTAGAAGGAGATGCTACAGTTGACCAAGAAGAATGGTTGATTTCACCAACGATAGATGCAACTGACGCAGAGGGGACGATTCTTGAGGTTGACCATGTTTTCACATTCAATGATGACTCTTGGGGTAGAATCCAAGTGAGTCCAGACGGAGGCGACACCTGGGAATTGATAGAGGAATACGGACCCGACCACGAGGCCGACGGACTACAAGAGTATGATATCTCCGATATAGCTGATGGAGAAGATGAAGTACAGGTCGGCTTCGAATGGGAGAGCTTCGATGACGACTGGGATGACTGGGATATCTACGAGGTCAATGTGCATTACTTGACTGAAGAATACTTCAACACCACGACATTCGACTTGGCTGCACAGGAACAGATGAACGTGACATTTGCCGATTGGGAGCCGAGCAGTATAGGCGACTATAGAGTGAATATCACCACGGATCTAGATACAGATGAAGATCCGACCAACGATTACCAGGAAGAGATAGTGCAAGTGACCGATCCTGAACATGACGTGGCCGTGGACGAGATACCCAATCCCGAATCCGTTGTATGGAATGAGACTCAACCGGTTAACGCAACGGTTTCGAACTACGGTGATTATGACGAAACGGACGTACCTGTCAATGCTACAGCGGAACGCGTAGTTGGTATAATGGAAGACTTCTCAGGAGAATTCCCGCCTGCAGGTTGGGATACCGACGATTGGACTCAATCCGATACGAACAATGCAGGTGGAGAGCCACCGGAAGCTATGCTCTCTTGGGCGGCTATAGAAGATGACTATGCATACTTGGAGACCCCGACTTTAGATACTAATGATGCAGAGGATTTAACCCTCGAGTTCAGATCATACATCAATCATTACACGGATACGTTCGACGCTAGAGTATTAGTAAGGTCTCAATCTGGAGAAGATTGGACCGATGTTAGCCCCTGGGAGAATCCCATAGAGGGGGATGTCGGGCCTGATGCTTATGAAATAGACATAACTGAATATATAGGTCCTGAGACACAGGTCATGTTCGAATTCGATGGAGATTCTTGGAACATAAATCAGTGGTACATCGACGATGTGATGATGGGATACACTGAAGAAGAATATACCTATGAAGTCATGGTGGATTTAGATATAGGTGAAAGTACCACAGTCGAGTTCGTTGAATGGACGCCCACAGTTGCGGGCAATTACATATTCAACGTAACAGCTCACCATCCCGAGGATGCTAATCCAGATAACGCCACGGTGATCAAGGATGTTCACGTTCGACCGATAATCTACGACCTTGAAGCGACATCCATAGATGCACCCGAAGAGCCTATCTATCAGTATGAAGAAGAAGTGCTCGGAACAGTGACCAACGTCGGTAACCAGAATATAACTGAAGAGACGCCGGTCAACATGACCATCGAACCTATCCATGAGGATATACCGATAGACGAAGACTTCTCGGAAGGGATGCCCGCCGGTTGGACTGTTGAAGACAGAGATGGAAACGACAATACGTGGGAATGGTCCGAAGAAGATGAATCGATTATGATCACTCCGGAGGATGACATGGAACACGATGTGCTGTGGACCGAAATCGCCGATTGTACGATGGGAGAGCATCGAGTTCTCTTAGAATTCTATTCTGACTTCGAAGGGCCTAACGATAGGGACTTATTGATATCTAGAGATGGCGGAGAGAATTACCGTAAGATAGGAAGGAACATCGAGGAAGGCGAGCATATCTACGACATAACCCAGTACGCATCCGAGGAAGCTGAAGTCATGATCGGCTGGGAATTCTATTCATTCGAAGCGGAAGATGACGAGTTCTGGGAGATAGACGACGTTAAGATAACCAATGAATACACTACGGAAGAATACCATTCTACCGCCTATGTCGAAGAATTGAACGTTACTGAATCCACACAGCTCCAATTCGATGATTGGGGTCCTGAGGAATTACCGAGCGACTATATCATAAGGATGACGAGCGATCATCCAGAGGACGACAATATGGAGAATGTCGAGATATATGAAAGAGTATTCGCTCGTGAGCATGTGCCACCACAAGCTCCAGAGGATCCGAATCCATATGATGGAGAAGAAGATGTAACACACTCGCCACTTCTAAACGTGACGGTTTACGGCGATGAACTTCTAGACATGGACGTAACGTTCTACTTATACGACGATGACGGAAACGAGATTGGGAACAAAACGGACGAAGGCGTATCTAACGGTACCGTTGCAGAAGTGCAGTTCTTCCTGCTGGAAACGAACTCAAGGTTCGAATGGTACGTAGAAGTCGACGACGGTATAGCGAACGTCACATCTGCCACATGGGAGTTCTTCACCTACGAGCCAGAGGGCATGTGGAAGACCGCTACAGCGGACATCAACGCAGAACCACCAGAACCGGTCGAGAACTTAAGAGTTGATTGGGATGACGATATATGGAACGTCGAAGGAAATGAAGTCACATGGGACGCTTCACCAGACGATGGTGCAGGTGCCGATGATACCGATCATTACGTAGTATACAGGTCTGATTCTGCTGACGGACCATGGGACGAAACAACTAGGATAGATACAGTTCCTGCCGAAGGTTCAGCGGACTATACGTACTTTGACGAAGGAAGAGGCGACGATGCAAAGATATGGCATTATGTTGTAAGAGCCGTCGATCGTGTTGACAACATGGAGATGAACGAAAACGTAGCCTCAGAACGGCCATTACCCAGTGCGGTTGATCCTGATCCTGCTGATGGAGAAGAGGTAGAAGAACTCGATCAGACCGTGACTGCAAACATCATAACACCGACGGGTGAACCTTTAGAAGTCAAGTTCTATCATGGAACAAGTCGAGAACTTTTAGGGGAATTCAGCGGTGTCATGAATGAAACGCTAGAAGTCGATTATGTTGAACTAGAAGAAGAAGATATGGGTGAAGATCATTACTGGTTTGTGGTTACGTCCTACGAAGACTACAACATAGGCAGTATAAATCCACCACGAACCTTCGAACTAGAAATCGAAGAGCCAGAAGGCGAAGGAGATGTTTATGTGGACGGCAACTTGGTCGAAGAATATCCGTACACAGAAGATATTCAAGAATTCTCTGAAGCCACGCTGGAAGCCGATCCTGAAAGTGGATGGGAATTCGTTGAATGGACAGGAGACGTGCCTGAAGATATAGCTGAAGATGAAGAGATCGTCTTAACCATGGATGAAGACAGAAGCGTACGGCCAAGGTTCGCCGATGGTTACTGGCACTGGCTTTACGATGCCGAACATAGGGCTCCTGCCGACACGGCTATAGGAGCGACTGAAGCCGGAGTCTGGTATGGTGCTATGGTACTCGATCTTTCTGAAAATATAGGCCAGGATATCTCAGAAGTGGCCTACTTCGATTGGGCGGATGAGGCTAACTATGTGCAGGCCCATGTTGCTGAGGAAGATGATGGTGCACCAGGAGAGTGGCTGGCTTCGACTGCTGAATACACTCCAATTGGTGACGAATGGGTTGAATTAGAACTCGATGAAGCAGTTGAGATAGATGAACCCGGAGAGTACTGGATAGTGCTCGAGATCGATGATCTCGGCGATGGTAACTTCCCATTTGGAGCTATCGAGCCGGCTGTCGATGATGGACAGTGGGCCAATTTTGGAGATCCTCATGATCCAGAAGATTGGGACGATTTATCAGAATTTGACTTGGATTACGCGTTTGCACTAGAGGCATTCGTTGATATACCAGAAACAACAGGTGGAAACGAGGATACCAGCTTGATGGCAGGTGAAGAGCTCAACGTCGCGGTGATCGATGAAGTGAACTACCAGGAAAATGAGATCCAATACAATCTTGAGGATCACCTAGCCGACGAGTACACCGTTGATACGTTAGAGGCAGATGAACTCATAGATGAGATGGGAAATTACGAGGTATTCGTACCATGGCGTTTCGGCAGTGACAGCTTAGCCGAAGACTTCCTAGATGAACTAGAAGATCATCAAACAGTTGTGTATCTGGACTCTTATGAGGGATTTAGTGCTGAAGGATATGGAGATGCTATGGCTAGACTCCACAATGTACGTGATGATCCAGGTTACAGATGGGCAGAATCATCTACTGAGCCTCCTGTTCACATAGAGATATATGAAGACCATCCTATCTTTGAAGGAATCGGGCAGGCAGGAGAAACAGTCGAACTTTATGATGGAGATACCATCTGGGGTTCATATTACGATGATTACAGCGGTGATAACCTTGCAGAAGTACAATACGGTGATGGAACCACGGGACACGGTGTAGGAATAAGTGAAGATGGCAGAGAGATCCTGCTACCCGCTATGAGTATAGATTTCTTTGCGACGGCTGACGACGATGGATGGACGGAAGAATCTTGGAGTCTACTAGCTAATTCAGTCGAATATGTTTCCGGAGAGTTAGAATTTGAACCGATGGGTTGGCATTTCCACTTGTTGGACACCATACCGCCGGAAGCGGATGCAGGAGAAGACATAGAGGCCTATCAGGGCGACACGATAACATTGAACGGAACTGGCTCAACGGATAACGTAGAAGTGGTCAATTGGACGTGGACAATCGAAGATCCGACAGGCGACATAACAGAACTTTACGGTCCGGTAGTCGATTACACGTTGGATTATGCCTTATACTACGATGTCACATTGACAGTTTACGATGGAGCTGGCAACTCGGACACCGACGCGATAGAGATTTACGCCATCGATACAGAAGATCCCGTTGCAGATGCTGGTGTGGCTGATCAGACCCAGGTCGGAGTTGAGTACACATTGAATGGAACAGGTTCGTCTGATAACGTCGAAGTCGTTGAATGGACTTGGTACATAGAAGGAGTCTCAGGCGAGGCTGACGGATACGATGACGAAGTAGAAGGAGAAACGGTAGAGTATGTCTTCCCATACGAAGGTACTTACGACGTCACTCTAGAGGTAAGAGATGCCGAAGGCAACAGTGATACGGATTCGATATGGATGATCGTGGATTCCGAACTGTTCGAACTGAACGTTAACGTTGAAGGAGAAGGAGAAGTTGATGTTTATCCACACATGGATGAATATGAGAACGGTACTGAGGTAGAATTGACAGCGATACCGGAAGAAGGTTGGCAATTCGTTGAATGGACTGGAGACTACGAAGGCACAGAAGAAGAGCTCACCATAGTGATGGATGAAGACAAAAACATCACGGCACACTTCGTCGACGAGGCCTACTTTGCTGTAGAACTCGTTGATCACAATGCAGAAGTAGAAGAAGGCGAAGAAGTGCTGGTAGAATACAACGTCACAAATAAAGGTGGTTTGAACGGCACTCAGGATATAGAATTCTTAGTAGGTACTGAATTGATAAGTATCGAAGAGAACATCACACTCGAACCAGGAGAAGAATATAACGGAGAATTCACTTGGTTGGCAGAAGAAGCCGGAGAATACGACCTAGTCTTGAGAAGCGAAGATGATGATAGTAGAGAAACAGTCGTGGTCATGGAACCGGAGGATCCGCCAGAACCAGCGTATTTCGAAGTAAATGTGATTGGATACGACGAAGAGGTAGAAGAAGATCAGGATATACTGGTCTCGACACTATTGATGAACACAGGAGAAGAGGAAGGAACACAGGAGATAGAGTTCATTGTAGACGGCTCTTTAATGGATAGCAAGGAGATACCCCTTAGCGCAGGTGAACACGAGATAGTTGAATTCACCTGGCAAGCTGAAGGTCAAGGAGATCATACCATCGAAGTCGCTAGTGAGGATGAACTTGAAGAAGTAACGGTAACGATTTCAGAAAGAGAACCAGCATACTTTGAGTCGACCATCGTTGACTACGACACAGAAGTAGAAGAAGGCGAAGAAGTCATCGTATCATATATGTTGACCAATGCCGGAGAAGAGGAAGGAACACAGGAGATAGAATTCGAAGTCAACGGCGAAGTTATAGAAACAATTGAGATCACCCTTGGAGCTGGAGAGGAGTACCATGGAGAATTCACCTGGCAAGTTGAGGAAGCTGGAGAATACGAGATTGGCTTGAGAACTGAAGACGACGACAATTGGATCACTATTGAAGCCTCAGAAATAGAACCCGAGTTATTTGAAGTGTATATAGTGGGATACGACGAAGAGGTAGAAGAAGGCGAAGAACTAGTGGTTTCTGTTCTAGTTATGAACGCAGGAGGAGAACAGGGAACGCAGGAGATAGAGTTCAGAGTCGAAGATGATATAGAAGATATGCAGGAGATAACTCAAGGAGCTGGCGAATTTGAGGTAGTTGAATTTGTCTGGTATACGGAAGAAGGTGATGCAGGAGATTATAATATAGAAGTTGAAAGCGATGATATCGTTGAAGAAGTGACCATTTCAGTCGAAGAAGTCGAGGAAGAAGAAGAGGAAGACCCAGGTATGATAACCGGTACGGCCATAGTACCTTATTTGTGGATACTGGTGATCATATTGCTGATACTGGTGATAATCTTGACTATCATGTTGGCGAGAAAAGAACCAGTTGAAGAAGAACCAGAAGCTCTCTTTGAAGAGGAAGCAGAGGATGATACAGAAGATTTCTTAGAAGAAGAACCAGAAGAACCAGAAGAACCAGAAGAACAAGAAGAACTCTTCGAAGAGGAAACTGAAGAAGACGACCTCTTTGAAGAAGATGAAGAGGACTTGTTCGGAGAATCAGACGAACTAGACGAAGACGGTAAGCTTTTCGATGAATAAAAGCTAGAAAATCTTAAAACCCTTTTTCTTTTTATTCATATTTTAAAAGGTGATCTTAGTTCATCTTATCTAGGAGCTCGATCGCTAGTGGTCTATTCAGCGGCTCGTTATCGTTGCCACAGTTGGATGAAAACGTACATGTAGGACATCCTTTCACACTTCGACACGAACACTTTTCGAACCTTTCTTTTGCCTTC